>SLQM01000253.1 GCA_007131435.1 Syntrophomonadaceae bacterium | reverse complement strand
CACTTTTCTGAGCTTGCTCCTGGCTTGGGTTTACAACCGGCTTACCATCCACCAGGCCAACTATTACAGCGCCTACCGGCCCATTAAAAGGTATTTTAGATATTGAAAGTGCTGCAGAAGCGCCGATAATCGACAATGTTTCAGGTGGACAATCCTGGTCCATCGACAATACGGTAGTAACTATATGAACTGAGTTCCGAAAATTCTTTGGGAAAAGAGGACGAACCGACCGATCTGTCAGTCTGCACCCCAGTATTGCCCTTTCGGTAGGCCTACCTTCTCTTTTTATAAATCCTCCCGGGATACGCCCAACAGCATACAGGCGTTCTTCATAATCAACTGTCATGGGGAAAAAATCTATACCCTCTCTTACTTCATCGGCAACTGTTGCTGTAACAAGGGCCATAGTATCGCCATAACGTAACAAAACGGCCCCGCTTGCCTGTTTTGCAAGCCTGCCCGTTTCCATAAGTAAAGTTTTTCCGTTTAGATCCATACTGTATGTATGCATTAAATATTACTCCTCCTAATTTTAGCTTTGTTAGCTAATTACAGGCACGGGGTTTTGTCCCCGTGCCTGTATTTTTTTTTACTTCCTCAGCTTAAGTTTGGCAAGTATAGCCTGGTAGCGTTCCGGAGATCTGTCGCGAAGATAATTTAACAGGCCTCGCCTGCGGCCTACCATTTTCAGCAGGCCCCGTTGTGAATGGTAATCTTTCTTGTGGGTTTTTAAATGTTCAGTTAGATAGTTAATCCTCTCTGTTAACAGGGCAATCTGTACTTCCGGTGAGCCCGTATCACCTTCATGTCTTTTATGCTTTTCAATAATCTCCTGCTTACGTTCTTGATCCAACATAATAATAAAATCCTCCCTTTTTTTAATCGCCACCGGCCAAGTACTGCGTCGGGAATTCGGCATACCTAGCCAACGGTTCGGACTATTTGGATCTTAGCACAGAACAACCTACTTGTAAAGATTGCCAGCGCCCATTAAATTCGTCTTTGAAGTGCCTTAATAAAGACCTGCTGTCTTCTATATCCTGCCAGATCTGCTTTCGCAATTCAGATGGTGTCTCAAATGTTTTTGTATTCCTAATTTTTTCAAGAAAACATAGCCTAATCTCTTTATGGTATATATCTTTATTAAAATCCATAATATGAGTTTCGACAGCAGTTTTGTGATCGGCAAAAGTTGGCCTGGAACCAACATTGGTAACACCAAAGAGCATTTTATCTTCCAGCTTTGATACCGCAGTAAGGTATACACCCTTACCAGGCCAAATTAAACGAGCATTTGCCGCAATATTTGCCGTAGGATAAACCAGGGTTTTCCCTACGCCATGGCCTTTTATAACTTTACCCTGCCTGAAGAAGTAATAGCCCAGCAGGTTTGCAGCTTCTCTTACTGAGCCTGAAAGAAGCAAAGATCTTATTTTGGAGCTGCTGACTTCTTTATTGTTAATCAATAACATGGGCTGAATTTGCACCTTGAAATTTAGTTTATCCCCCCAAAATAAAAGAGTGTCAGAGCTCCCTGCACCTTTGCGTCCAAAAGTGTAATCAGTCCCGACATGTACACTTCTAACTTTTAACTTTTCAATTAATATGAACCTGACAAACTGTTCAGGGCTTAAATGCGAAAAACGGCTGTCAAAGGGCTGAATTATCATGTAATCTAAACCGAGCTCTTTCATTATTTCTGCCCTGTCGGCCAGATCTGTTAAAAGTGCAGGTTGATTATCCGCTCTTAAGACTACCAGGGGGTGAGGATCAAAAACCAGCGCTGCGCTTGTACATCCAGAAACACCTGATTCTTTTATCGCAGCTTTAATAATAGCCTGGTGACCCCTGTGCACACCATCAAAGTTACCCAGGGCGAGGTTTAGAAAATCAGCTTCAGCGGGTAAGCGATCTACGCCGTTAATAATCTCCATCAATGCTCACCTTTCTGTGTTACATCCCGGGCAAGGTACTTTAAGGTTTTCAAACCGGTAACTCCTTTATCATTAACAGTAGAAGCTATCCCCTTAAAATTTCCCTTTAAGTCATAAAATCTTATAATTTTACCGCTATTATCCAGGTCACGATGCTCTGATTCATCTATTGGTACAATCTTCCCGTTCTTTAAACCCTCAATTTGCTTATCATCCAAATTTAAAGATGCAATATGGGATAAGGCGCTATCAATTGGTTGAAGCAATTTTTCGCATTTTCCGGCCTTGCTTATTTGTTCAAGTTCATCCAGGGTTGATGCATTTTCCACCCCATACGGCCCAACTCTTAGCCTCCGTAGTTCACTTAAAACAGCGCCACAACCAGCTTTTTTACCGATATCTGCAGCAAGTGTTCTAATATAGGTCCCTTTTGAACAACTAATTTCCAGGGTCAGGTGCGGTTCATTTTTTATATCATAGTTGATAAGTTTCATATCATATATTTTAATTAATCTTTTTTTCCTGGGAACCTGTTTGCCCTGCCTTATCCAGCGATACATGGGTTTGCCCTTGTACTTTACTGCTGAGTAATATGGAGGTGTTTGTTCAATATCTCCGGTAAAATAATCAATAATTCCGGTAACCTGTTCTATTGCAGGCATTGTAGCATTTTCCTTAATTTCTATTTTGCCCGTTATATCTTCTGTGTCACTTACTATTCCAAATGTTATCCCAGCTTGATATTTCTTCGGCAGCTCAATAATATATTCTGCAACCCTTGTCGCTTTTCCCAAACAAATTGGCAGAACCCCGGTAGCCATAGGATCCAGTGTACCAGTATGTCCTGCCTTTACACCCGGGAATAGTTTTCTTATTCTTGAAACTACCTGGTGGGAAGTTAAATCCTTCGGCTTATCGATTAAAATAATGCCGTCCACTAATATGCTCCCTCATGGCTCCATTTCTATAGCCATACTTATTGCTTCACTCATAACCTTTTCTTTTACTGACTCAAAATCGCCGTACATTCTGCACCCGGCCGCCCGCGCATGCCCACCGCCATTCAATTTTCCGGCGAGCGCAGAAACATCCAGATGCCTGGAGCGAAAACCTACCTTAACTTCATTTTCACCTTCTACATAAAACAATATTCCCAACTCAACACCCTCTATGTTACGAGTATAATTAACAATCCCTTCAAGGTCATCTGTAGTTGCTCCATTTCTTTCCCGGATGTCTTTACTTAAGCTCATTACAGCTACCAGCCGATCTTCGTAAAGTTCAAGGCTTGAAAGCGCTTCTTTCAATAAAAGATAAAATGATAATGGTCTTTCATCGAATATTTTTTGCGAGAGCACTCCGGGACTGATACCTGTTTCAAGTAGTGCTGCAATAATTTTATGTGTTCGTGAAGTTGTATTATCAAATTTAAATGAACCCGTATCTGCAGATATTGCAACATACAAAGACTCTGCAATTTGCATGTTAATCTCGGACCCAATTTCTTTCAGCAACAGGTAAATAATTTCGCCAGTTGCAGCTGCCTCTGGATCAACAAGATTAAGGTCTCCATATTCTTGATTTGTAATATGGTGGTCTATATTAATAATTTTTTTTGAACCTGAAACTGCATCTTTAAAATCGCCTAGACGATCAAGATCGCTGCTGTCCAAAACTAACACTGTTGTTTCATAATCTTCTATTTCAGGAATGCTGCTAACTTGTT
>SLQM01000049.1 GCA_007131435.1 Syntrophomonadaceae bacterium | reverse complement strand
GCAGCCTTTCCTGCTTCCATATCGCTCATCCCGCCGGTATCTATACCCATCGCCTGCGCTACAAGGGCGTAACGGTCAGCACAATCTTCAAGATTAAAGCGCATGACATGGGGAAGGATAATACTGTTGGCAAAGCCATGAGGCACCTCGAAGAGCGCCCCTACAGAGTGAGCCATGGCATGGACTAAACCTAGCTGCGCATTACCAAAAGCTATTCCGGCCATTACCGCGGCAAGCTGCTGCTGGCCACGGGCAACGAGATCATCGCCCTGCTCCACGCAGCGGGGTAAAAACTGCGTGCTAAGCCTGATCGCATGAAGGGCCATGGCATCGGTTATTGGCTGGCACTGCAGGGCATGAATTGCTTCAACGGCATGGGTAAAGGCGTCCATCCCCGTTCCTGCAGTGAGCAGTGGAGGAAGCTTTGCAGTCATAGTCGGATCAATAAAAGCAATGTTAGGAATAATATAATAACTGCAATACAGTTCCTTGGTATTCAGCTCCCGGTTCTTAATCACAGCTGCCCAGGTAACCTCGCTCCCTGTGCCGGCAGTAGTGGGGACAACAACATGCGGCACCTGGGGCCTCGAAAGAACCTGCATGCCTGCATAGTCTTTCAGCTCCCCACCCTCCTTCATCACGATCGCCATCCCTTTAGCCGTATCAATTACGCTTCCGCCGCCCACGCTTACCAGGATATCGGCGCCTTTTTCAGCAGCATAAGCGGCACCCTCGTTAACCAGGGCAATGTCGGAATCCTGGACAATGCGATCGAATATGCCAACACAACTATCCCCGAGAATTTCTTCAACCTGCCCGGCCAGCCCCGCTTCCACTACACCCCTGTCTGTAACGATCAGCGCTTTTGAGCAGCCCAGCCCTTCCACTTCTATGCGAATATCCCTGGTGCAGTTTTCACCAAATATAATCTTGGTCGGGTTATTATATTCAAATGAAAGATCGCTGTCGTAGCTCATTACAAACTCCTCCTGTCCCGTTGGGTTTTCTTAAAAACCGAAGGATGCACGGAGTTCATCAAACCATCCTTTAAATTCGGCACGCTCCTCATCACTCATCTCCGTGTGGAAAACAGTGTCGACCTGGGCTGAAAGCTCAACCAACCGAATAGAAGCCTTAACAAAGCGCACAATAGTGGGCAGAGATCCCTTCAGCTTGACTTTGCCCTGCATCATACCTTTAACCACGTCGAGTTCCTTTTTCATGATCGACTGCCATCTCTCAAGATCACCGGTTAAAACATAATCGGCATTCTTGCCCGCTTCCTCGGGCACCAGGCGTACTGAACGGCAGTCGCCATGCCATAAATCCATGAGCATATAAAGATCCTTATCCAATCCTGCTGACGGTTTGGCAAGGATATGGATAACTACTGTGCCCTCCCAGGTTTTCGCCACCTGCTTGTAGTGATCATCTTCCTGGACCAGTTTCTCAAAGGTAGCCACCCATTCAGGCGAACCCATAACATATGGCTCCTTCGATTTTGATAGTCGATCCTTTACCATCTCCTGGTACTTGTTTTCCCACTCTTCAGTTCCGTATTCGTAAGCCATTTTCCCACTCCTCCCATATAGTTTTATGCGGTGCTGCGCCAGAACAAAAAAGAAGACACATTAAGCTCATTATACCTTTAATTGCAATAATACGGAAGATATAAAATTTATCAATTTATTTCACCTTTAGAATTAATGGTCTTAAAAGTATTGAATTATTTAAGCCTGCATTGTATATTAAAAGAAATAAAATATTTTGCTTAAATTCTTCTTTTCCGAATATTTATATCTTTTATTAGTAATCGGATCCGCTTATTTTTGAAGGATTAAAATCCATGCTTTTGCAAAAGGTTTCAACCATTAATGGAGGTGCGATTATGTCCGGCTACTTTGGCAAGTTGTTGAGGGTGGATCTTACGGAAGGGAAAATATCTGAAGAAGAAATTCCGGAACAATGGGTTAAGGATTACCTGGGAGGCGCCGGATTGGCCACCAGGTACCTCTGGGACGAAGTGCCCCAGGATGCCGACCCCCTGGGACCTGAAAACAAGTTAATATTCATGACCGGAAGCTTAACCGGGGTTGTAGCCCCGAGCACCGGGCGCTTCAGCGTCGTAGCCAAGTCTCCCCAAACCGGCATCTGGGGCCAGGCTAATTCAGGTGGGCGCTGGGGTGTTGACTTTAAAAAGTGCGGGTATGACGGTATTATCTTCGAAGGCGCTTCACCTGAACCGGTTTACCTGTATGTCAGCGATGACCAGGTTGAACTTAGAAGCGCGGAACACCTGTGGGGCAAAAATGTGCCGGAGACTACGGATCAACTTAAGGAGGAACTGGGCAGCAAATTTAACGTGGCCTGTATCGGGCAGGGCGGAGAAAACCTGGTCAGGTATGCGGCAATTATGAATGACTACGGCCGGGCTGCCGGGCGCTGCGGTCTCGGGGCAGTTATGGGTTCAAAAAACCTTAAGGCCATAGCCGCCAGGGGCACAAAAAAAATACCTGTACACAGCCCTGAAGAGCTGAAAGAACATGCTAAAAAGCAGTACGAACTGATGGACGAGTCAATGCTCAAGATTACCCTCCAGGCTTTCGGGACAAATGCCGTTTTGGATCTTGTTTCTGTACGCGGCGGATTTCCGACCCGCAACTGGCAAAAAGGGGTATTTGACCTTTCCGATGATATTAACGGGCCGGCTCTTTCTGACAAAATCCTGAAGAAAAACATTACCTGCTTTGCCTGTCCCATTGAATGCGGACGAGGGACAGAACTGCAGGAAGGCAAATATGCCGGTCATGAAGGTGAAGGGCCGGAATATGAGACTGTTGGGACCTTTGGCGGAATGTGCCTTGTCAGTGACCTTGAAGCAATCACTATGGCCGGCTACCTGTGCAACGATTACGGGATCGACACCATTTCTGCCGGAAGCACCATTGCCTTCGCCATGGAGTGCTACGAAAAGGGTATCCTCACCGATGAAGATACAGGTGGAGTAGCCCTTAACTTCGGCGACGCCGACATTATAGTCGACCTGGTTCACATGATCGCCAAGCGGGAGGGTGTGGGAGACCTGCTGGCCGAGGGTTCAAAACGGATGGCCGAAAAACTGGGCGGGGGCAGCGAACATTTCGCCATGCATGTTAAAGGGCTTGAACTGCCGGCATATGACAGCCGCGCAGTGCAGATGACCGGCCTCACCTATGCAACCGCTAACCGCGGCGGTGATCACATGACCGGCTACGTGCAGGGCCCGACATTCATTGACGCTCCCTTCCTGATGGTAGACGAAAGTGAAATTAAGGATCCTTTCGTTGCAGACCCGGAGGAGGTTTTCATCGCCCGCGACATGGAAGATATGTTAACCACTTTCGACTGTGTTGGCGCCTGCAAGTTCATGGGGCTCTGCCTCGACGATGACGACTGGGTCAGGCTGGTTAACCTGGTTACCGGTTGGAAATTAAGTACGGCAGACTACAAGCAAGCAGGCGAGAGAGTATATAACCTGGCCCGCGCCTATAACAACAGGGAAGGTCTAACAGCTAAAGATGACACCTTACCGGGCCGACTGCTGGAAGATCCACTGCCGGACGGGCCTGCAGAAGGCCATGTCAATGAACTGCCAATCCTGCTTGAAAAATACTACCAGCTG
>SLQM01000240.1 GCA_007131435.1 Syntrophomonadaceae bacterium | reverse complement strand
GCCCCTGACGGTGCAGCCTTCTCCTTTTGCTGTCTGTTCACACTGGTTGCAAAACATTAAATCTCCTCCTCGATTTATTAATCCAGATCTATTTTGATCAGCCTAAATCAGACTGTAATGCATACTGCTAAACACTTTAAACTACTAATTCATCCTGTCCTGTCTCGGCTAAATCAGCTATAGTTTCCTTATTCAGCTCTGCAAGCATGGCGCCCTGGGCCCGCTGCAGAATGCTGTGCACCCTGCAGGTTGGTTGGTGTTTGCAATAACTACTCTCTGCCAGGCAGGGGTTTATAGCTATCTTCCCTTCAATTGCAGTAATTACATCGGCAATGGTAACTGAACCCGGGGAAACTATTAACTTAATCCCGCCGTTCATGCCCCTTTTCGTCTCAATAAATCCGGCACGGCTTAGAAGTTGAATAGTTTTATTTAAGAATTTTTCCGGAAGATCATGTTTTTCTGCAATAGCGCGGCTTTGAAGAATTGTTCCTTCGGGCGCAGAAGCCAACTCAATCATGGCCCTTATAGCGTATTCACTCTGTCTTGTTATCTGCACCGGCAACCTTTCCTTTCGGTTATGTGATAAAAACTTGATATAACAGGACTAATATTATCTTATTTGTTTTATTATACTGCAGACCCATCATCTTTTCAAGTGATCCTGTCATATTTTTTCACCCTTATTTCTTTTTATTGTTGTGAATATATAGTATAATTATAAACAGTATTATTTAGGAGTGGTATATATTAGCTTTGACCAGCTATTATCATTATTGGTGCTGTTGGCTGTCCTTGTAATTATTGCTTCAGGGCGGTTTCGCATGGATGTAGCAGCTTTAAGCGGTCTCTTGCTGCTGGGTGTTGCCGGGGTTGCCCCGCCAAAAATCATCTTTTCAGGTTTCGGGCATCCTGCCCTGGCAACTATCATCACAGTATTTTTTATCAGCCAGGGACTCATCAATTCGGAGGCTTTCAGGGGTTTAGGACACATATTGGCCAAAAAAGCCCGCAGCCTGAAAGGCCAGGTAATCGAAACAGCATTCGTTGGGGCAATACTATCTTCAGTTATGAATAATGTTGGGGCCGTAGGCTTAATGATTCCTACCGCGGTAAGGATGGCAAAGCGGTCCGGGGTGCAGCCCGGAACCTTTGGCCTGCCCCTGGCCATGATTTCAATTTTAGGCGGTTCAATAACCCTGATCGGCAGTGCGCCAAATATTATTATCGCTTCCCACATGGTTTCGGCAACGGGAAGCCCATTTAAGATGTTTGACTATGCTCCGCACGGTTTAGCCATGCTTGCAGTTGCCCTGTTGGCCTGGACTATCTGCAAATCATGCGGAATAGATCCCGGTTCAACCTGCAGTGACGAGACGCCTCACGAAACCAGGGAAAACAATGATGATATTAATAGCGATAAAGCAGATGATGCAGCCAAAAAATTTTCACCCCTGGCTACCAGGGCAGGGAAAATCACACTCTTTTCAATTACACTGGCCATCATCCTGGTCAGCTTCGGCCTGCTGCATCCGGCTTTCGGATTCGGGGGAGCAGCACTGGTAATGGTCTATTTTGGGGTTTTGAAACTGCCTGCTGATTTTAGCGCTGTTGATCTTAAAATTGTTTTTTTCCTGGGCTCCATGCTCGGCATTGGACAAACCCTGGAGCATACCGGTACCCTTGAACTATTGGCCGGATACCTGGTTGCATTTACAGCAGGTTTTTCACCGCTGGCACTGATTATAGTTATAACTTTTGTTTCCTCTGCCCTGGCCAATGCGATCAATAACTCTGCCGCAGCTGTTTTCATGGCTCCGCTGGCAGTTGGCATTGCGGCGGGAAGCAGTATCGGAACGGCCGCAGCCCTGATGGCAGTTGCAGCGGGTTCCAACCTGGCCCTGCTGCTTCCCACTCACCAGGCAACGCTATTGGTTTTAAGCAAGGCGCCTTTTTCTATCAGTTCTTTTATCCGTTTTGGGGGAGCTTTAACCCTGCTCTGCGGCATGGCAGCCGCGGCTGTTATTGCGCTGGTCTGGCAGTGACAGTTTAGTTTCAAGCCAGGCAATGAGATTTTATGTCTAAGAATATGATTAAATAATTAAATTCACAGGAGGTAGTATTATGCATTTTGCACAGCTTTACACCCCGGGCATCGCCCAGTGTTCATATGTTCTCGGAAGCGGGAAAAAATGCGTGGTAGTTGACCCGGTCCGCAACATTGAACCATACCTTGAAAAGGCAAAGGAATTTGGCATGGAAATAGCTGCGGTAGTGGAAACCCACCTGCACGCCGACTTCATCTCCGGCCACATGGAGCTGGCTGAAGCAACGGGAGCCGAAATATATGCCCCGAAAATCGCCAACTGCACCTTTCCCCACCGGGCCCTTGAGGACGGTGAAGAATTTGCTATCGAAAACCTGAAGTTCAAATTGATAGAAACCCCGGGGCATACTCCCGATTGCACTGTCTACGTGGTTACCGATCTTGAAAGAAGCGAAGACCCTGTCCTGGTTTTTACCGGTGACACCCTGATGGTTGGCGATGTGGGACGCCCCGACTTGTTCCCGGACAGGGAAGAAGAGTTGGCAGAAAAGCTCTTTAACAGCCTGAAGCGGTTAAAAGAACTCGATGATTATGTTGAGGTTTACCCGGCCCATGGAATGGGCTCCCTCTGCGGCAAAGCCCTTTCAGCCAAGCTGTGGAGCACGATGGGAACTGAAAAGCGATTCAACTATGCGCTGCAGCATGAAGATCTGGACTCTTTTAAAAAAGACCTGCTCGAAGGCATGCCCTCTGCTCCCGATCATTTCGCCCGCTGTTCCGAAATCAACCGAACCGGGCCGGGCCTGAAAAAAGAAATGGAAGAGATAATACCCCTGAAGGCAGCAGACGCTTACAGGGCTCACCAGGACGGCCTTACCTTCCTGGATGTCCGCCCCTACCATTCATTTGCATCTGCCCACGTTCCCAATTCTTACAGCATCAGCAAAGACGGCAACCTGGCCACCTTCGCCGGGTGGATTATTCCACCGGAAGACCGGTTAATCCTTGTCCTTGGCGGGGCAGACCTGGAAGAGATAAAGAAAGCGCTCTACAACGTCGGGTTAGACAATATTTACGGCTACCTGGAAGGTTCTATAGAAAAGTGGCTTAGCGCAGGATATCCGGTAAACAATGTAGGCACATCGTCAGTTCAAAACCTGCACGAATGGATGAAACAGGAATCGCCGCTGGTGCTCGATACCCGGGCGAAAAGCGAATGGGAAGCGGCCCATATTGAGGGCACAGTTTTAGCTCCAACGCCTGATATTCGTCACCGCTACAAGGAATGGGACAGGGAAGAAAAAATTGTTGTTCTCTGCAACACCAGCAACCGTTCCATGACAGCGGCAAGTCTTCTGAAGCAGCGGGGCTTCAAAAAAGTTATCAATGCCATGGGAGGCACTACTGCCTGGTCTGCTGCCGGCCTGCCAATGGTCAGTGAAAGTGAGGAAAAATGATGAGTTTTTTACTCAGAACCATCTTTGTTGAAAACTGGCCGTTCTGGTTTGGTGGAGCACTGATCGGGCTGCTCGTGCCCCTGCTCTACTATTACTTTAATACGGCCCTGGGTGTATCAACAGGTTACGGCAACCTGGTAAAAATATCGCTGCCGTCAAAAAACCTGCAGTGGATCCAGTCAAAATTTGCTGAAACCTTCAGCT
>SLQM01000232.1 GCA_007131435.1 Syntrophomonadaceae bacterium | reverse complement strand
TTTTTGGAGGATATTGAACAGTTCAGTAGTATAGATCATAGAGTGCTTCAAATATAAGAGGAGGCTTTGCTTATGAATAGAGTTGAAAGGGCGCTGATGCACGGCCTGTTTATCCACCTTCATCATAACATTGACAGGGCAATTGACTTTGGGGTCTTCAGGGAGTTAAACGAAAAAGTGAGCAGGGTTTCACCGGGAGAACTGCTGGTCGGGCCCGATGCCAATGACGATGCTGCAGTTTTCCGCATGCCCGATGACAGCGGCCTGGTAGCGGCTAAAATGGAGAGCCACTGCTCTCCTTGCGTTCCGCGGCCATACGACAGTGCAGCCACCGGGGCAGGCGGCGCAATGCGCGATGTAGTTGCCATGGGAGCAAGGCCCCTGTTCTTATTAGACTTTATAGGAACCCGTCCTCTCGACCAGGAAGTGATCGTCGGGCCCTGCGGCTTTAAAGGTCAATGCACCTGCGGCAGTTGTGAAACCATGACCAGCGGTGAAAGGGTTAACCTGATCGTTAAAGGTATTCGCGATATGTGCGAAACGATGGGCGTCTATGTAGTTGGCGGAGGGCTTTCCACTTCCTTTAGCGATATTGTCCCGGCAGTTGTGGCTGCAGTAATCGGGCGCATGGTTATTGACAAACCGCTGACTAAACCGGCAAAAAAAGCCGGCAACCGCCTGATTTTAATTGGCAAAACCGATAACGACGGAAATGATACCCTCTACCGGGCAGGGCTGGCAGGCACCATGCGGCCTGCACTGGCGCTCTTTGATGAGGAAAAGGAAACCATGGAAGCAGCCCTGGCTGTTATAAAAACCGGTAAAGTTAACGCCTGCTCAGATCTTGGGGCAGCAGGAATAGGCGCAGCTGTCAGTGAATCTACAAGGTTTGGCGGCCTTGGCGCCAGGGTTGACCTGGCCAAGGCACCGGTTAAAAGAGAGAACCTTACACCCGAAGAAATACTGATCTGCGAAACCCAGGCCCGCATGCTCTTCCAGGTTGACCCTCGAGACTCGGCGGAAGTTATTGCCGCTGCAAAATCTGAAGGAGTTGAGGCAGTTGAAATCGGCGAAATAACAAGTGAAAAAGAGGCTGTATTCTTCTACAAAGAAAAAGAGATAGCCCGCATTCCCCATGAACCGCCGGCAGAGCTTTTTGAATAAATATATAAAGAGCGTCATGAAAAAGGATAAAAAAACCGATTACCATGACGCTCTCTTTCTATTTAAACAGCGTTCTCGAGGTCGATTGATTTAAAACTCTAAATCCTCCATGTATTCATTAATTACAGCACCGTTGATTTTCCACTGCCCACCCTCTCTCAGCATGGGAACCTCGCTCTCCGTGGTCACTTTTTCTGCCACTTCAAATGCTTCTATGATCGCACCCATGAAAAGTTCCATCTCTTCTTCTTCCGTCAGGTTTTCAAAATCAATATCTTCGCTGAAAATCATTTCGAACATCTTACCCATCATTACTTCTGCAAATTGTTCGGGATCAGGGTGCGTGTTTAAGGTATTGACGATCGCTGTATCTCCGTCAATGGTATGACCGGTTGTAGCAACCTCAAAATTGTTCATCATTGCGCCGAATAGTTCACGCATGAATTCCGCTTCAGCATTATCCTCATCTAACGCTTCAGCCAGTTCATCAAAATCGTGTTCAAACTCTTCCATATATTCTCTTGAAATATAAGTTTTTGCTTGCTCAATATCTAACTGCTGGATTGCTGCAACAAACTGCTGCACTACCTGCTCCGGGTTAGACCCTGCACCTGGGGCATCTGCTGCACCGCCGTTAGAATCCCCGCCGCAACCCACAACGGCTGCCACCCCCATCATAACCAGTACTATGTATACTGCAAACCTTATTTTCATCGCCATCCTCCACTTCCTATCATTTTTTCTAGCTTCCTTACTATTATAATCATAAAACATAAATCTTTATAACGCTATGGCAATATTGCCTTTTTAAATAAACATCCTGCCCATTTCTGCTCTAATCCTGCCTGGAAAAAGGATTTATAGAATTTTCCTTGTATTAATAAAACAGGCAGTAAACTAAAATAATGACCGGAGCGATGATTTATGAAACCCAAGTATTGTGACCTGCTACCCATACCTGATATTCTGTCTGCAAAAAGCTTCCTTTGCATACAGCCTCACCCGGATGACATGGAAATTGGCGCCGGTGCCACCCTGGCCCGACTTTCAAAAGCCGGGGCAAATATAATCTACCTGACAATCACTGACGGCTCTGTCGGCACTTACGATCCCAATATTGAAACGGAGAACCTGGTTAAAACCAGGCGGGGTGAAACTGAAAAGTCAGGATCTCTGGTCGGGGTTAAAGATTTCCTCTGGCTTGACTATCCCGATGGAGGCACCCTGCCGCTTGAAGAAGTTAGATCTGATATTACACATATAATCAGGAAATACCGGCCGGAAGCGGTTATGGTATGCGACCCCTGGCTCCCCTACGAAGCCCACTCGGACCATACGAAAACCGGGCTTGCAGCTGCGGAAGCCTGTTTGCTTTCGGGAATGCCGAATTTTTGTCCTGCCGACCTGCAGGAAGGGCTCAAGCCTTATTCGCCTGATATGGTGGCCTTCTATTATACTGCTTACCCAAATACTTTTATAGATGTAAGCCAATCCTGGGACATTAAGCTAGAAGCGATAGACTGCCATAAAAGCCAGTTCTCGGGAGTAAAAGCTGATAAGCTGAAGTCGCTGCTTACAGCCAGGGCGGAAAGCTGGTCTGATGACCAGGACACCCTGTATGTAGAAGCCCTGAAAGTATTATCAATTGAGCACTTGCATATTATCGAAGATACATGGCATTGCTAAATAAAATTCGTTGGAAGCAACTAATCATCATTACCACCGCCAAGAATTGTGTCTCCGTTTAATGGCAGTTGAAAAATAAGGGCCAGCCTTTTTCGCACCCTGGCAAGCAGGATTTATAGCCGGGGGCGCATAATAAAAGAGGTAATTACGGGAGGTAATTATAAAAAGCCTGGAGGCTGTTAATGAAAAATATATATAGCAGTATACTCTTTGACCTGGATGGCACACTGACCGATTCCGCAGAGGGCGTGACAAAATCGGTCCAGTATGCTTTAAAAAAATATAATATTGAAGCCACCCTGGAAGAACTTAAAGCGTTTATCGGCCCACCACTTCAGAGATCATTTAAAGAAGTCTACGGCTTTAATGCTGGGGCCATTGATGAAGTTATAAAGCACTACCGCGAGTACTACAGTGAAACAGGTATCTACCAGAACCGGGTTTACCCAAATATTCCTGAACTCCTGGCCGAACTCGACAGCAGGGGTAAAAACCTTTACGTTGCCACTTCAAAACCTACTGTTTTCGCTGAAAAAATTCTGCACTATTTTAAGCTTGATCACCACTTCAAGGCCATAACCGGCAGTAACCTGGACGGCACCCGGGTAGAAAAAAAAGATGTTATCGCCCATGTATTAAAAATGATGGAAGGAAAGGGAGAAAAGGAGAAGACGGTTATGGTTGGCGATCGCAAGCACGATATCCTGGGGGCAAAGGCCTGTGGGCTTGACTCAATTGCAGTTGCTTATGGCTACGGTTCAGCTGCAGAACTGGAAGCAGCAGGGCCGCTGCATATCGTGCAGTCGGTTGAGGGCCTGGGCGAAAAGCTTCTCTCAGGCTGATACCTGTTAGAGCTCTTTTTAAACTTAAAACACCTTCAATGGCGAAAAA
>SLQM01000090.1 GCA_007131435.1 Syntrophomonadaceae bacterium | reverse complement strand
TTCCGCGGGTCAAACTCAGCAGGATTTTCTGCCATAACCTTACGAATAGTGGCCGTCATGGCCAACCTTAAATCAGAATCAATATTAACCTTGCAGACAGCCATGGCGGCAGCTTTCCTCAGCATATCTTCAGGAACCCCTTTTGCCCCTGGCATATCCCCACCATGCTGATTAATCATTTCAACGTATTCAGGCAGTACAGAGGAAGCCCCATGGAGGACAATAGGAAAGCCCGGCAGCCTGCCCTGGATCTCTTCCAGGATATCAAAACGCAGTCGTGGTTCACCTTTAAATTTAAAAGCACCGTGACTGGTTCCGATCGCAATTGCCAGTGAATCAACGCCGGTCTTTTCCACAAACTCTTCAACTTCCGAAGGGTCGGTAAAAGCCGCATCCTCCGCGGAAACATTAATGGCGTCTTCAATTCCCGCCAGGCGCCCCAGTTCACCCTCCACAACTACACCCTTGTCATGGGCGTAATCTACAACCTTCTTTGTTAAGCTGATATTTTCCTCAAAGGGGAGATGAGAACCATCTATCATCACCGATGTAAAGCCACCGTCAATGCAGGATTTACAGAGTTCAAAAGAGTCGCCATGATCAAGGTGAATACAGATCGGAAGTCCAGTTTCAATAACTGCTGCTTCAATCAGCTTCATCAGGTAAGTATGATTAGCATATTTCCTGGCCCCTGCAGAAACCTGGAGGATAAGCGGGCTGTTAACCTCTTTCGCCGCCTCGGTAATGCCCTGAATAATCTCCATGTTATTCACATTGAAAGCACCGATCGCGTACTTGCCGGCATAAGCCTTCTCAAACATCTCTTTTGAAGTTACAACTGGCATTTTTCCCAACCCCTTTTATCAATTATTTACCCTTTCTAATATCATAAGCCTATTTCGAATATATTTCAAACAGACCGGGGTGCCCTGACAATTAATTTGTCACATCTTTTTTGTAAGTTAGCTGCGGTTTTTCTATGATCACCTGGGTGTCAGGCGGTACCGACTCGGTAAGCCACACGTTACCACCAATTATCGACCTGGCCCCAATCCTGGTATTGCCGCCCAGGATGGTCGCCCCTGAATAGATGATAACCTCATCTTCTATATCAGGGTGACGCTTTCTCCCCCTGTACTTTTCTCCCGCACCCCGCGGCAGCGATAGCGCACCCAGGGTTACACCCTGGTAGATACGGACATCTTTACCGATCGTGGTTGTTTCACCGATTACCACCCCGGTCCCGTGATCAATGGCAAAGCGCTCAGCTATTTCAGCTCCCGGATGAATATCAATACCTGTTTTCCCATGGGCGTATTCGGTCATGATCCGCGGCAGTAGCGGTACGTTATAGCCATAAAGCAAGTGGGCCACCCTGTAAACCGTGATGGCATAAATCCCGGGATAACTGAAAATAATCTCGTCATAACTTTTTGCTGCCGGATCACCATCAAAAGCTGCCTGCACATCCTTTTCTAAAATATCTCTCAGAGCAGGTATTCCTTCTAAAACTTTGAAGGTTATATCATAACCTGCCTCTATACATTCCCTGCAGGTAAGGTTGTAACGCAGGCAGTCATGCCTGATGCTGCTGATAACCTGCTCAGAAAGCAGGGTATAGAGCCTGGTCACATTCTGACCGATATGATAGCTCAGGTTAACCGGGTCAAGCTTCTCAGGATTAAAAAAGCCGGGATAAATTACTTCAAAAAATTTATCTATTATAGTCACAACCGACTCCTTTGATGGTATCGGTTCGTAATCAACGTGGCTGTGACATTTATGCTCCGAACAGCTGGCTATTATTTTCTCTGAAACCTTCGGCAGTTTTTTGCGGTAATTAGCCAGTATTTCATCGTCGGTCAGGCAGGCGTTGCCCCTTTTACGTTCTTCTTTCATTTTTTCCACCCCTATTGCACTCTTAGTATAGTTCTCATTATAAAATTCATAATGCAAAGCGGCGCGTTTGTCAAATTTTATATTTCCGTATTGCCCACCAGGTAGATTCAGCTGTCGCTAAAGGAAGATAAATAAAGGCTTTCTTTTTGACTTAGATAATATATTATTAATAATGTGTAAATAACAATAGATGGCGTGAGAAACATTAACCAGTTTAAGGAGAACATAGAATTGACACACGAACCATACGGGGGTTTTGCCGGATTATATGATCAGCTTATGTGTGCTGTTGATTATCAAGCCTGGGCAGATTACGTGGAGCAGTTGCTATCTAGATACGGCAGTAAAACTTCTTCGGTTATCGATCTGGCCTGCGGCACAGGCAGCTCTACTATTCCATTCGCCGAACGCGGATATATCACGGCTGGCGTGGACATATCCGGCGAAATGATAAGTAAAGCACAGATAAAAACATCAGAAAAAGGCTTAAATATTACATTTCACAAGCAAGATCTCTGCAATCTTAGCGTCCCCTTAAAATACGGCCTGGCAGTACTCTTCCAGGATGGTTTAAACTATATTACTTCCGAAAAAAAGCTTAGAAAGGCGTTTAATGGGATTTATGACATTCTTACCCCGGGCAGCCTGTTCATCTTTGATTTAACCAGGCCCAAACTGCGCCCTGGCAGCAGTCAAAGCACAATTTCATGGGTTGATGAAAAAGGCTTTTCCATGATCTGGGAAAGTAGCTACAGCATGGAGAAAAACCTGTGGTCAATCAAGATAACTGTTTTTGAGTTAGCTAAAGGCGACCTTTATAAAAAGTACAGTGAGGAGCATTTTGAAAAAGACTACGACCCCGGGCTGGTTAAAGAACTGATATCTGACTCAGGTTTTAAACTATTAGGGCTTCATCCAAGCTTCAGCTTACAAGAAGTTACCGGTAGCGAAGCAAAACTTACTTTTATCGCACAAAAAAAGTAGTCCCGTTCCGTAGAACCACCTTAAGATTCAATCTTTCCTGGCCAGGTAATAGCAGCCTTCCTGGCCAGTTTTTTCTAATACCGAGTGGAACTGGAAACTTTTAAATACTTTTCCCAAGCTTTCCTCAAGCTCCTCCTCCCTGCGCGAAACCCAGAAACAGGCTATTCCATTGGGATGCAGGCAGGTTGATATATACTTAAGGCCTTGTTCTCTATAAATAGCCTCATTGGAAGGAATAGAAAGCCAGCCGCTACCGTTATCGGTATCAACCATGATAAGGTGATAGCGGTTTTTTTCACCCCGCTGCGCTGCAGCTGCTTCTCCCGTTAAAACTGTATAAAAATCCCCTTCAACAACAACACACTTTTTGTCATTAAGGGCATTACCATTAATCTTTCCGAAATACTTTCTATTCCAGCCGATCACAGCCGGCTCGATTTCAACAACTTTAACCAGCTCTACTTCTTTGAACGATAAAGCCTCATGCAGGCTGTAGCCAACACCAAGGCCGCCCATTAAAGCCCGGAGTTTACTGTATCCATTACAAGTAAAAGAAAACAGGGCATCCCTGACAGCCTGCTTTTCAGAAGCACCATTGTAGGTAGCCATCAGGAAAACCCCGTTATAGATAATCTCAAACTCGCTGCCCCTGCGCTGCAGCTGAATTTCACCAAAGAGCCCCTGCAGCCTTTCTACTACCTCTGCAGCCTGTGAAAAATCATTTACCATGATATCTCCAATTAGAAGAGGAAATAATTTCACAAGAAAAACTTTTAACCTACAACTTCGTAGCCTTTTTCTTTAAGCTCTTGAACCACAGCTTCACGGTCGTCAGTTTTAAGTCGCATCAGGATGTAAGCTTTATTATCAGCATCATAAG
>SLQM01000167.1 GCA_007131435.1 Syntrophomonadaceae bacterium | reverse complement strand
TGTTGCCTGCTATGGACTTTCTGCTGTTCCGGGCCTTACATTTACAGCTTCGTTGCAGTTAAGGTCAACATAAAAGTTAATTTACCTGAGGCAACAGGCCCCCACTACAAATATACTTATACTGTTTAGACAAGCATGGAAACCATTCAGTTCCCGGGAAAAAATTACCTGAACCGGCCGCCACCACCGCCAGAGTCGCCACCACCGCCGCCTGAGAAGCCGCCGCCGAAGCCGGAACCGGAAGAAAAACCGCCTGAAGATCGGGAGCTTGATCTTGATCTTGTTGAAGCGGCAACAGCGCTGCTGCCGTGCGGGCAGCGTAATCAATGATATAAATCCTGAGATTAATATAGCCTATTTCATAAATTTTGCCTATACTTTTCAGCACATGAAGCAGGTTGAAGGATTGCACGGCCATCTAAGCGAAATAAATACAGAAGGCTTCATGAAGAGCGCTTCATGAATAATAAGCTGACCAGAAAAATAATATAGCAAAGGGGCCCAGCGAGAGGAGACAATTAGCATTGACCGATAAAATAAAAGTTGGCGTCAGTTCCTGCCTTTTAGGCAATAAGGTTCGCTATGACGGCGGACACAAGCACGACCGTTACATTACCGATATCCTGGGCAGGTATTTTGATTTTCTGCCTGTCTGCCCCGAAGTGGAATGCGGGCTTTCCATTCCCCGCGAGACAATGCACCTGGCAGGCGAGATTGAAAACCCCCGCCTGGTGACCACGAAAACAGGCATAGATCATACCAGCAGGATGATAGATTTCTGCAAGCGCAGGGTAAAAGAGCTGGAAAAGGAAAACCTCTGCGCCTTTATCTTCAAAAAAGACTCCCCCAGTTCAGGTCTTTACCGGGTAAAAGTCTTCGGTAAAGCGGGGCAATCACAAAAAAAGGGGCGCGGTATGTTTGCTGCCGCGCTGGTTGACAACTTCCCGCTGCTGCCGGTGGAAGAGGAAGGCCGCCTGCACGATGCCCCCCTGCGGGAAAACTTTATCGAAAAAGTCTTCTGCTACAAACGCTGGCAGGACTTTTTAAACAGCGCTCCAGATTATAAAAAGCTGATCGATTTTCACGCCCGCCACAAGCTGCAGTTAATGGCCCACAGCCCGAAACATCTGTCCCAGATGGGCAAGCTGGTCGCTGCCGGCAAGAAGGTTCCAAAACAGGAACTGCTTGACAACTACCAGGCCTCCCTGCTGGAAGCGATGGACCTGAAAGCCACGGTGAAAAAAAATGTGAACGTGCTCTACCATATTATGGGCTATTTTAAAAAGCTGATCAGCGCAGATGAAAAAGCTGAAATGATCAGGCTCATTGAGAACTACCACGGCCAGACTGTCCCCCTGGTGGTTCCCCTGACCCTGGTCAACCATTTTATCCGCAAGTATGATATCGGATACCTTAAGAACCAGCATTACCTTGAGCCGCATCCGGCAGAACTGATGCTGCGCAACCACGTCTGATCTAAGTTCGCATCTAGATTGAATATATGTTATTATTCAGTATAGTAATAATGATTATCCTTTAAACAGGAGAAAAACATTGACAACTGCATCCAGCGCAGGGCAGGGCAACAGGCTTCATGTAGGCGATTTCAAAAAAATGATACTGGGAGCCAAGCAGTTTTTTGATCGGGAAATTGACACGATCAACGCCCTTAATGTATTCCCCGTCCCTGATGGCGATACCGGGACAAATATGAGCATGACCCTTGAGGCTGCCGTTGAGGGCACCTTGAGCTACGAAGGCCAATCGATAGGCGAGCTCTCAGAAATTGTAGCCTCGAAAGCGCTGATGGGCGCACGTGGCAACTCCGGCGTTATTCTTTCACAAATCTTAAGAGGCATAGCCCACGGCTTACGAAAGAAAGATTACATTTCACCTGCTGAACTGAGCAAAGCTTTCCAGTACGGCGTAGTTTACGCTTACAGGGCAGTTTCAAAACCGGTTGAGGGGACCATCCTTACCGTGGCCCGTGAAATGGCGCGCGGTATCCGCACAGCCGTCCGTAAGGGTGAAAACCTTTTCGGCAGTATGGAAGAAGCGATCAGGAGTGGCAAAAAAGCGCTGGACCAAACCACCGATATGCTTCCCGCCCTGAAAGAAGCAGGCGTAGTTGATGCCGGCGGGCTGGGGCTGCTGGTCTTTATCGAAGGCTGCCTCTTTTCCCTTAAACGTTCAGTTAGCGAAATCGCGCAGCATACCAGCTCTCTAGTTACAAAAAACATCTCTCTATCTTCTTCTGCCAGTGCAGTTTCCGGCCGCCTGGAGCCGTTCAACATTGAAAATCCATACTGCACGGAAGTAATTGTGAAAAACAAGGAAGGTAAATTCCAGGCGCTGGAGAAAGAGCTGCACCAGCTCGGTGATTCCCTGATCTTTGCCGCCGACAACAGGGCGGTTAAAATCCATATCCATACCGCTTCGCCCGGCACCGTCTTGCAGGCGGCCCTGCAGTACGGGACCCTGCACGATATAAAAATCGACAACATGCTTGACCAGCATGAAAAAGCCCATGGCAGGAGCAGTTCCCCGGAGAATACAATCATCCTGCCAGGAACCATTCCCCAAGAAAAAGGCGAAACAGGAATTATCTCGGTATCTTTCGGGGAAGGGTTCAGGGAAATCTTTTTAAGCCTCGGCGCCGATGAGATAGTTTTTGGCGGCCAGACCATGAACCCCAAGGTTGAAGACCTGCTCAGCGCTGTAGAAAATCTTCCTCAACAGAGGGCGATCATTTTGCCGAACAATAAAAATATTATCATGGTTGCCGAACAGGTCAAGACCCTGACAAATAAAAAGGTAGAAGTTTTAAAAACAAAAACCCTGCCGGAAGGGCTGGCTGCGCTTTTGGCCTTTAACTCTAACCGGAAGATTGAAGAAAACATTGACGCAATGATAGAAAGCATGGACAGGGTTAAATCGGGAATGGTCACCTTTGCCACGCGCGATGCTACCGTGCAGGGTGAGATAATAAAAGGCGGCCAGTTCTTAGGCCTTTCCGGAAGTAAAATCATTTCTGCGGGCAACGAGATAAGCGATACGGCTTTAGCCCTGGCAGAAGAGCTGCTTACCCCTGACAGCGACATTATTACCCTATTTTACGGGGAAGAAATCAAGCGCAGGGAAGCCTCTGAACTGGTAAAAATTATCGAAGCTGAATACCCCGCTATCGACGTCGAACTTCATTACGGCGGCCAGCCGATATATTACTATATTTTCTCCGTAGAATAGCCCCTGAGAAAAGGTTTTATCACCATCGCCAGGGCGAAAAAGACCGCCAGGATGAGCACAATTGCCGCGCCGGGCGGCACAGGGAAGAAATAGGACAGAAAAAGACCTCCAAGGCAGCCTGCAAGGCCGAATAGAACTGACAACAGAAGCATGGTCCGGTAGTTACTGCTTAGACGGTAAGCAGTCGCCCCGGGGATAACAATTAGCGCTGCTACCAGCACCACCCCAACCAGCTGGATCGAAACCATAACCGTAAAACCCATCGCTGCCAGTAAGCCCATGTAGAGGGGGCCAACAGGCAGCCCTCCCGCTACGGCCATCTCTTCATCAAAACAAATGGCCAGCAGTTCCTTAAAAAACATCGTTATATAAGCCAGGATCAGTACCAGGGCTATTGCCATGTAGGCCAGGTCCCTGTTGGAAACAGATAAAATATTGCCGAATAAGAGGCCAAAGAGTTCAGGGTAATAACCTTTAAAACCGCTGATCAGGGCAATACCGAGAGCCATTCCGGCGGCGTAGAAAATGCCGATCACCGTA
>SLQM01000021.1 GCA_007131435.1 Syntrophomonadaceae bacterium | reverse complement strand
CCTGGACTGCTCCAAGGATGTAAAGGTTTGAACCCTTGATCATTCCGTAAGTACCCAGGCGGCGCAGTTCATTATTATCAAGCGGTTGCAGGTCTAGCATCTCAAACCTGACAGAGGCGCCAAAGGGGCCGCTTTCCAGGTTTAAATAGTAATTTTCAAGCTCTTTTCGCAATTCTGTTTCTACCGGTTTCTCGCTGTAGCTGCGGACTGAAATCCGCTGTTTAATCGCTTCAAATGCATTCATTTTAACAGCTCGCTTTTCTTCATATTCTAATACCTAACCCACTTTTAAGCAGGATTAATATAATTGATAGCTTTTTGATTATAACAGAAATGTTATTGGTTTTCTTCAGTTTGAGTCAAGCTTTCCAACATATATTTTACAGAAGCCCAGGTCAACTTAACTTGTTGTGCTACTGCCACTTAATACCTATACAGGCTCCATCACAGAAAATGGCAGTTGGTCTGATAAAGCCATATAAAAGGCTTCAATATTAATAGTTTAAGCAGGAGGATTATAGGCCAATATAGTAAAAGTTAACCTATAACTATAAATCTTACTTAAAGTGAAAGGACTACCAAAATGGCAATAACTTCTGAAGCAGTGGGTAAGAAAATGAAAATTTTTGAGGCAGAAATAACCCAGAGGCAGATTAATAATTATGCGGCAGCGGCAAATAACCCAAACCCTTACTACCTCGACGATGAAAGGGAAGAAGGGTTGATAGCACATCCCACCCTGGCTGCCGCTATCACCTGGCCGCTGATTCAAAACATCTACGATTATATTGATCTTGGCTATCCACCGGAAGTAATGTTTCAGATAGTTCATTATTCTGAGCACCTGGTTATTCACCGGCCCCTGGTTCCCGGGGATAAGATATCCATAACAGGGGAGGTTGCCGCCATAATACCGGAAAAAAGAGGGACCCACGTAGTGTTTAAGCTCCCTGCCATGGATTCAAATAATGAGCCTGTTTTCACCGAGTATATCGGCGGAATGCTTCGCGGCGTTAAATGTCTCGATGAAGGGCGGGGGGGAAACAACATCCCGCCTGAAGCCTCAAGCTTTTCAGATTTAAGCCCGCTGTGGGAAGTCTCATTACCAATAACCCGCCTGGATTGTTACATATACGAAAGCTGCGCCAATGTTCCTTTTCCCATACACACTTCCCCTGCCTTTGCCCGCAGTGTTGGGCTGCCCGACATTATTTATTACGGCATTGGCACCCTGGCCCGGGGAGTAAACGAAATCATTAACCGGGAAAACGGCGCAGATCCATCAGGAGTCAAAACCGTTTCCTGCCGCTTCCGCGGCATGGTACCGCCGGAAAGTTTTATCAGGGTACAGCTGCTTAAAAGGGTTATTGATCAAAGTAAGAAAGAGCTGTATTTTCGAGTTTTAAACCACGAAGAAAAAGAAGCTGTAAGCAGCGGTTACCTTTTAATTAACTAAAGCAGGGCAGGATTAATTTTAGATACGCCGAAATACTTACTGAATGAAGAAAATTATCTGTTTACTGGAGGGAGAAACTTGAGCGAACAGGACTGGAAACTACCCCTGCTTAATTCTTACACCGAGAAATGGGCAAAGGAGATTCCTGAGCAACCGGCATTAGTTCAGCACGAAGACGGTAAAACCATAACCTACAAAAAATTTGAGTCACTGGTTGATTTTTTTGCCCTGCGTCTGCTGGATATGGGCATAAAAAAGGGAGACCGCGTTGCAACTATGCTGGTTTTAATTCCCGAACATGTGCTGTTAATGTACGCCTGTTTTAAAATCGGGGCGATCATTGCCCCCCTGGATGTGCGCCTGAAAGAGCACGAAGTGGTACGCGACCTGGAAAAAATTAAACCCAAGGCATTTTTCTTCCTGGGCAAAACACCGGTAATCGATTTTCGTGAAATGGGTAAAGCTGTCAGGGATAACTGCCCCTACGTGGAGCACCTGGTGCAGTTTACCCCGGACCCTCAGCCTGGCGATATAATCGACGGTGCAATTGCAATAACAGATATGATGGCCAAAGGCACGCTGATCGGCTTGAAGCTGAAAAACATCTTCAGCCGCAGCCTGGAGAAAGCTTATGCAAAAATTGATACGAAGACCCCGGCGCTGATCATCTTTACCACCGGCACAACGGGGGAACCGAAACCGGCAGTAATGTGCCATGAAAATATTATTGTGCAAAATGAGGTCCTGGCCAGGGGTGTAGGGCTTGAGGGCAAGGATATGATCATGCTGGTAAACCTGCCTCCAAGCCACGTGGGTTGTGTAACCGAACAGTTAATGACTACTCTTTACGTTGGAGGAACAGCAGTCTTATTAAGAATCTTCGACCCGAAAATGACCCTGGAAGCGATAGAAAAACATAAAGTTGGTATTTTTGGCCAGATACCAACCCAGTTCAGGCTGGAATGGGCCCTGCCGGAATACGGCGATTATGACCTCAGCAGCCTCGAATATGCAATTTACGGCGGTTCTGCAGTAGATACTGTCTTTTTAAAACAGCTGGCCCAGATGGCGCCTTACTTTGGCACAGGCATAGGCATGACCGAAACAGCAGGCTTTTATACCTTTACGCCCAGGGGAATCTCAGTTGAAGAGATGGCGGGACAGGTTGGAGCGGCATTCGAAGACCTGGCGCCGGTGACCATCAGGAAACCGGCCAATGAAGATGGAACAGCAGGCGATGAACTGGATGACGGAGAGGTTGGAGAAATATGTGTCAGCGGGCCGATAGTTTTCCAGGGCTACTATGATATGCCCGTTGAGACTGACCGGGCCATCAGCAAGGATGGCTGGCTTTATACCGGGGATATAGGCTACTTTAAGGATATGGGCAGCTACCGGGCGCTCTACCTGGCCGGCCGGCAGAAGTTTGTCATCAAGCAGAAGGGCTACCAGGTTTTCCCCGATGAAGTGCAGGACTATATTGCATCCCACCCGAAAGTGGATGTGGTAGATGTCGTTGGGGTAAAGCATAAAATATTTGACGAAGGCATCTTCGTTTTTGTCAGACCGAAAAAGGGTGAAACCCTGACAGCAGAAGAAATCATGGAGCACTGCCAGGGTATTGCCTCTTACAAACGGCCTCAGCATGTTGAAATATGGCCACAGGATAAAGATTTTCCGCTGACCAGGGTAGCCAAGGTAGACAAGAAGGAGCTAAAAGTGGTAGCTGAAGAAATGGTGGAGAAACTACGCTCTGCAGGCAAGTGGGACGCGGGAAGTTAGTTGTATTAAGCAAACCTTTTTATTCAGGGTAGTTGAGAAAAACCAACCAGGACAAGCGGTCATGGCTAATATAATTGCCACTGTGTAGTCACAGTGGCAATTTATTCAGAAGGTTTACCTGTGTTCCCCGGGCAACAATTAACTTATTGCCTGGTATTTGTAGCGCCATGGCTGCGCAGCTTCTGCTCCATTCCAACGGTGGTGCGCACTTCACCATCAGGCATAACCCAGAGGGCTTCAAAATCTTCCAGGCTCTCCACCAGGGCCAGGCTCTCTTCGTATGGCAGAAGAAAAAGCGCGGTGGACATGAAGTCCGCTGGCCCTGAGCCGTTGGCAACGACAGTTACAGCCCGGTAATAATTTGCCGGCATCAAAGTATTAGGATCTATAATGTGGTGAGCCATTTCACCATCAACAATATAGTAGCGCTGGTAGTCACCGCTGGTATCAACCGAACCACTTTCCAGGTAGATTACATCTAAAATATCTTCAGTGCCGGCCATGACCGAGGCATCGGGGTCGCGAATGCCAATTCCCCAGAGATCTCTTTCTCCATCTTTTGGGCTGCCCACGGTGCGGATGTTACCCCCGGCACTGATAATTGCCGATTCCAGCCCATTTTGGATTAACTCGTCAACGGCCAGTTGAAGGGCATACCCTTTTGCCACGGCGCCTACATCAAGGCTCATCTCCCGCTCCGGCATAAAGACAGTCATATTTTCTTCGTCCACTAAAACCCGGTCAAGATCTGTATAAAGATTTGCTTCAAGCAGGTCTTCCATTGGTGGCAGCTGGGCGTTTTCAGGATCAAAAAGTGCTTCCTGGCGGTAAAAATGCCATATCTCCAGGACGGGCCCAAGGGCAATATTAACATTGCCCCCGGTTTTATCAGACCACTGCCTGGAAAAATTGATTAAATCAATTATTTCCTGTTCGACCTCCACGGGCCTGATGCCGGCATTATCATTAATAGTTTTAACATTGTTGATACCTTCATAGCTATTGTAGATATCGTAAAGACGGTGCAGCTCCTTCAGGCGATCGTGCAAAGCAGAAAAATATTCCCTGAACTCCTCTTCACTTTCAGCATAAATAACAACCTGAACGAGGGTATCGAAGGTATCAAATATACTTTCTGTGTACCTGTTATAGCTGCTCTCGCCGCTGCTGTTGCAACCTGAAGGCAGAAACAGTAACATTACGGCAGCTAATATTAGAATTAGAACTCTCATCAAATCACCCACTAAAACACAGATTACGGGGACAGGCCCGGGTATATTTTCCCTTAAACAACCCACGCTGTCCCCGCAAGCATACGTCACTTAACTGCAAGTATTTCCTTTAACCGTTTTTTACCGGGCCAAGCTGTAAGCTTCTTCAAGAGCCTGCAGGTAGCTGGTAACGGTCATCGTAACCGATGTTACCAGGTCAGCATCGTCCGGGGCTCCGTCATCGAGTAAATCAAGGGCGGTTATTTCAGCAACAGTCTTACCGACCATCCAATCTTCAAGGTCCATAATCTGTTCATCCCATTCCCTCTCTATCGGGGAAGCGGCACGCATTCCGTAGTCATCACCCAGCTCGCGCTTTGTCGGGTATTTTGCTGCCCGGTCGGAAGTTACCTGTCCTTCTTCATCAAAATTGACCCTGGTCTGGGCCGTATCAATCAGGACCGCACCAACAGTACCATCTGCGCCAAATGCTGCTGCAGCTATAACTACATCAACCTGGGCCATGGGCATAATATCATTTGCTTCATCAAGGCCTCTTGAGCGCCCAATCGAGATGTTGTGACCCAGGCCAAGCATTTCAGCATCATGCTGAACAGGGACTGCATTCTGGTAAGCTTTTTCCAGCGCTGCAAAGTAGCTGGTTACTGTCATGGTTACCGATGTTACAAGGTCCGGATCATCTGGCGAACCGTCGTCCATTAAATCAAGCGCCAAAATCTCTGCTACGGTTTTGCCAACCATCCATTCTTCAAGATCTGCAATCTGCTCATCCCATTCCCTTTCTATCGGGGAGGCAGCACGCATTCCATAATCATCTCCAAGCTCTTTCTTGGAGCGGAATTCACCGGCAGGATCCGTATCTAACTGCAGGTCTTCGTCAAACCGGACCCTGACCTGGGCAGTATCGATCATAACATCAACCACCCTGCCGTCAGCATCAAAAGTTGCGGCAGCAATAACACTGTCAACCTGACCCATGGCCATTATTTCATTATCAGGGTCATAGTCTGCTGAACGCCCGATAGTGGTTACAACTCCAAGACCCAGGCTCGAAACACCTTCTGGTGCCGGGGCTTCTTCGTCCGGAGCCTCTTCATCCGGTGTTTCATCTACCGGGGGTTCATCCACGGGTTCTTCACCGCAGCCGGCAATCATAAAGGTTGCTAATAAAATCACAAACATAACCAGTAAAATCTTCTTCATATAAAACCCTCCTCGTTTTAAGCAATAACTTAAGTTTTCCATTAAAACCCTTTTAATGCTACGGAATTACTTGCAATAACATATTAGCAGTTTTTAATATAAAAAGCAAGTTAAAAAAAATAATATCAGCAGTTAGTTTACCGAAATCGCCCTGAGTGGGCAAGCTGTTACACACCTGGAGCACCCTTTGCAGTTTGAAGGATTAATCATTGGAAAACCGAATTTTTCTTCCTGCTGGATTAGTTTAAGCGGACAGGCTTCAATGGCTGCACAGTAACCGCCATTACAAATACCAGGTTTGCATTGCCGGTAGTTTAAAGAAATCAGGGAGTTGGGCACTTCTAAAACCTTACTTTCCGTGAATAATATCTAACCAGCCTTATTTATATATTATAATAATACGATTATTGGTTTCGCTTGTCAAGGATTAGGGGTTATTACTTAGTTTGTGAGTGTCAGCATTACTCCATGGGAGGCTGTCGAGATCTACGTTCCCGCCGGATAGGATAAGCCCGGTTTTTGAACCTACAAAAATATCCTTATAGGATATAACTGCGGCCAGCGGGACCGCGGCCGAGGGCTCAATAATAATTTTCATTCTCTCCCAGACCAGGCGCATGGAACTAATTATTGCCTCTTCACTCACAGTAAGTATTCCTGTAACATGCTTTTGAATGATTGGAAATGTAAGTTCACCCAGTGATGTTCGCAGTCCATCCGCTATGGTTGCAGGGTTTTTGACGGGGATAATCTGCCCGGCCTGTAAAGACCTAGATGCATCATCTGCCATTTCCGGCTCTGCCCCAAAAACTTTTATTCCAGGATTTAGCGCCTTTACAGCCAAAGCTGTTCCGCTTAACAGCCCCCCGCCACCAACAGGAGCGACAACTGCATCTAAACCGGAAACCTGCTGAAGCAGTTCCAGGGCTGCTGTAGCCTGACCGCCAATAACCCTGTAGTCATTGTAGGGATGGATGAAAACTGCTCCAGTTTCTTTAACAACCCGGGCCAGAGTTTCCTCGCGCGCTTCCTGGGTCGGTTTACAGTATATTATTTCCGCCCCGTAGTCCGCTACAGCAGACTTTTTTACGGGCGGGGCATTTTCGGGCATCACCACGTAAGCTTTTACCCCCCTGCATCCGGCAGCGTAAGCCAGGGCGGCAGCGTGGTTACCCGATGAGTGTGTTGCCACTCCTTGCTTGGCATCCAGGTCATCTAAGCTGAAAACAGCATTTACTGCTCCCCTGGCCTTGAAAGCCCCTACTTTTTGAAAGTTTTCAGCCTTAAAGAAAAGCACCGCTCCGCTGAGGCGGTTAATTGTCTTGTTTGTTAACACCGGGGTTAAATGCACCAGCGGGGCAATTCTTTCAGCAGCTTCCCTGACCTGGGAAATTGTTGGAGGATTCATATCCTGACCCCTTTACCCTGGTTAATCTTTTATTATTGACACCATTTTACCATCAAAAGTTATGCATCACCTGCAGCCGAATATAAGATAGCATTAAATTGCTTACATGCCAGGTGAGAGAAGCGATAGGATTGAAAATATTATTTTACCCTGCAGCTTGCCTCTTCCGAGACAAACTTTGGTTTTCTCTCCAACCTGTGAGTAGCGCGTATGTTTCGAATAGTCCTGGTGGTTCCACGCATCACCAGTGAGTGGGTTTCTGCGCTTTTACCGCTGTAGCGTACCCCGTTTAACATATCTCCATCAGTAATTCCGGTAGCGGCAAAAAAGAGGTCTTCGCCCATGGCCAGGTCGTCAAGCATCAGGACTTTTTTAAACCTTTCATCCTTGCTGTCATCTTCCACGGTTTTATCTTTGCCCTTTGGCACTAACCTGCACTGCATGTCACCGCCAAGTATTTTCAGGGCGACTGCAGATATTACACCCTCCGGAGCGCCCCCGATTCCAAATAGAATATCCACACCCGATGTGTCAATTGAAGTAGCAATGGCAGCAGAAACATCCCCGTCTGTAATCAGCTTAACCCTTGCCCCGGATTCTCTTATTTCTGCAATCAGGTCTTCGTGACGGGGGCGTTCCAGGATAATTGCCGTTAAGTCCCGCACATCCCGGTCCATTGCTTTTGCCACCGCCTTAAGATTTTCGCTGACCGAGGCATTAATATCTATACATCCCCGGGCTTTTGGCCCAACGGCAATTTTATCCATGTAAAAAACATCTGCCGCCTTAAGCAGGCAGCCTTCCGGCGCTATGGCAACAACTGAAAGGGCATTTGGCAAACCCTTGGCTACAAGGTTAGTCCCCTCGAGGGGATCTACGGCAACATCTACCCGGGGTTCCTTCCCCACCCCCACTTTTTCACCTGTGTAGAGCATGGGAGCCTCGTCTTTTTCTCCCTCTCCAATCACAACTGTCCCGTCAATGTGCACCGTATCAAAGACAGAACGCATTGCATCTACCGCAGCCTGATCTGCTGCTTCTTTGTCACCACGGCCCATAAGCCGTCCGGAGGCTAAGGCTGCAGCTTCGGTTACACGCACAAATTCAAGTGATAATTCCCGTTCCATGACCCGCTCTCCTTTCTACTGGCTTTTATAAGCTACCGCTAAACCGGGCAATGCATATCTACCAGGGGTATTCCCGGTCCAGGGGCATACTCATACAACGAGGGCCTCCTCTTCCACGAACAAGTTCTGATCCGTCTATCTCAATAGTTTCAATACCATGCCGGCGCAAGGTATCATTTGTTGCTTCATTCCTGTCGTAACAGATCACCACTCCGGGTTTAACTGCCAGGGTATTGGTGCTGTCGCCCCATTGTTCCCTGGCTGCTGTAATCTCATCATTGGCGCCGGAATAGATTATTTCCACCTGCTTCACACCAAGGGCCGCCTTTAAGGCACCCTGCAGGTTATAACCGTTTGAGGCTGCCACCCTGTCATCTTTTCCCTTCTGAAGCCAATATACATTAATAGCATCCCTGATACCTGGGTACATCAAAAACTTGTCCCGGTCAACCATGGTAAAAACCGTGTCAAGATGCATGTATGCCCTCTTGGTGGGGATTTGCACCACAATAATCTGCTTTACCAGTTCTTTCTGGACCAGGTATTTTTGAGCCACCCATTCAATTGCCTCTTCTGTTGTTCTTTCACTTAACCCGATAGCCAGGGTGTCTTCATTCAAAACCAGCACGTCTCCGCCTTCTATGCCATAGGGTATTTCTTCATGATAAGAAAGATCAACCTTCCTGAAAAGCGGATGGTATTTCTGGATGAACCTGAGGAATATTGTCTCCAACCGGCGGGCAGGATTAAACATGCTGCTTACCTGCAGTTTATCACCAACCATGGCTCCGTGATCCCTGGTAAAATACATGTTAGGCAGGGGAGGCAGGTAAAAAGGGTAGCTGTCAAGGGTTAAATCACTTAATGTAGTGTACTGCTTCAGGCTTTGTACCTCTTTCTTCAGAAGCCCCGCTACCAGGGTAGAAACAAGCTCTTCAGGCTTCAGGTTGTTTAGATAATTGTAAATGGTATCAATTACCTCAGTTTCAATCAGGGGGCTGGCCTTTAAATGTTTCTTAATAAGGGCGCTTTTAACCTCCGGGTCGCTTACAACATCCATTAACAGGTTATCTATGTAAAACACCTCGGCACCATGATCTTTTAAGGCCTGTGAAAAACCGTCATGCTCAACCTGGGCCTTGGCCAGCCAGGGTATTTCATCAAACAGCAAGTCTTCAAGGTAACGCGGGGTCAGGTTCTTCAGCTCCGGTCCCGGCCTGTGCAGCAGCACTTTTTTCAGCTGACCTACTTCGGACCATACCTGCATCATTTCACTCATTTACAACACCCCTTATAATACTTTTTTACATGCCCGGTAAAACAGGCCAGGCTTCTGCTTCAACTGCAACCTTCCACCCAACCATGGAGATAGTTCCTTGTTATTATTTCACCTGCAGGAGTTAATAATCCTGCTCATTTAACTTTTAAAGGGGCGATTCTTTTTTTAATTGCTTGCAAATTTATATTTGCTTGCAATTTTCGTGCAACTGTGATATTGTTACGAACAGTGTTAAGAAGACGTGAATAGATCAGACTGTTCCTACCTCTGTCTGGCAAGGGAAAGAAGGGTTTGACGGATATTCCTCTTTTTGATTCATTCTAAACTTGAAGGAGAATTAACAACATGCAAGGTAAAGTAAAATGGTTTAACCCAGACAAAGGCTACGGATTCATCGAGACAGAGGAAGGCACAGACGTTTTTGTTCATTTCTCTGCAATCCAGAGTGACGGCTTTAAAACTCTCGAAGAGGGTCAGGAAGTTGAATTTGAAGTAGTCGATGGTGATCGCGGAGCACAAGCTGCCAACGTAGTTCCCAGGTAAACATATAAGAGACTAAACAAATTAAATGTAAGGGCATTTCCGGTCGTTATGGAAGTGCCCTTTTACTTGGATATAAGCAAAAACTAAGCTGCAGGCAATTTAATTATACCTGCTGGCAATTTAAGCGTGTGAGAGGAAATAGTATAGATGTCAACGTTTTACGAGTTTGGAATTAGCGAACCGGTTATCAGGGCCACGACAACCATGGGATTCGAAGAAACTACATCGATCCAGGAACAGGCAATCCCAATTGCTTTATCTGGAAAAGATATAATTGGCCAGGCCCAGACCGGAACCGGAAAAACCGCTGCTTTTGGTATTCCCATGTTAGAAAAATGCACTCCTGATAGACCCTTTGTCCAGGGTTTAGTGATTACCCCAACCCGGGAGCTTGCTGTCCAGGTGGCAGAAGAGTTAAACAGCCTGGGGCAATATAAAAGAATTAAGGCTTTGCCAATATACGGGGGCCAGGATATTGAGCGGCAGATAAAGGCGCTCAAGAAAAAGCCGCAGATTATTGTTGCCACTCCCGGCAGGTTGATGGATCATATGCGCAGAAAACTGATCAGGCTGCAGCAGCTTTCAGTTGTTGTCCTGGATGAAGCAGATGAAATGCTGAACATGGGCTTCCGCGAGGATATAGAAACTATTCTCACTGAAGTGCCTGATAACAGGCAAACCATGCTTTTCTCAGCGACCATGCCCCAGCCGATTCGCGATTTGGCCCAAAAATTCATGAAAGAACCGGAATTTGTAAAGATCAAGTCAAAAGAAATGACCGTTCCAAATACAGACCAGTATTATTACCTGACTGACGAAAAAGATAAGTTTGACTCCCTGTGCCGGCTGCTCGATCTTCACTCGCCAGATGCGGCCATAGTCTTTGGCAGAACCAAAAGACGGGTAGATGAACTTTTTGAAGCCTTGAACAAAAGAGGCTACTCGGTAGAGGCAATCCATGGCGATTTAACTCAATCAAAAAGAGATAGTGTAATGAAAAAATTTAAGAACGGGACTATTGAAATTCTTGTTGCAACCGATGTGGCGGCAAGAGGCCTGGATATCGGATCGGTTACTCATGTATACAATTTTGATATCCCCCAGGACCCTGACAGTTATGTCCACCGGATTGGAAGAACCGGCCGTCTTGGTAAACCGGGAATTGCGGCCACATTTGTTTCGCAACGCGAAAGAGGCCACCTGGCTCATATAGAGCGGTCAATTAAAAGAAATATTATCCGCAAGCCTGTACCAACCGTTAGTGAAACTATTGAAAGGCAACAGCGCCAGGCAGCCGATAAGCTTTTCAAGGTTATTGAAAAAAACGACCATCTTGAATATAAAGATTTAGCCCGGGAGCTGTTAGACAGTGGAAAAGCGCTGGACCTTATTGCTGCAGCGTTAAAAATGATTACCAGGGAACCCGATCAAACTCCAGTAAATATTACAATTGAAAAACCCTGGGTTACCAAAAAAAGCAGGCCGCCAGAAAAGAGAAGCAGGCCGACCTACCGACACAAGCCGGGCAGCAAAAAAGGGCGCAGCGGGCATAAAAAAAAGCATAACCCTTACATGTAAAAAAGAAATTAATATATAATTTGCCTGTAAACACCTTATAAACCAGCTTATAAAGCTGGTTTTTTATTAATTATGTAGGATATTTAGCTTCCCGGGTCTAATAAGTAGATTTATATATCTTTTACGGGGTGCTGATTGTTATCGGGAAGCCAGGCATAGGAATTAAAACTATCAGCAAAAAACAGGCAATAGGGCTGCTTATACCCCTGGCCTGCTTTTTTATTCTCTACTTTGTTACCACGCCTGTTATAGGCAGGGAAATGGGAGCCGCCCTCTCCGTGATTGTGGCCGGGGTACTGCTGTGGGTTCTTGAACCGCTGCCGCTTTCCATGACCTGTTTTCTGATTATTTTCGGTTTAATGGCCACGGGTACAGCTTCAACAGAAATTGTGCTAAGCGGTTTTAGCGCCGGTTCAACATTTTTAGTCCTGGCCGGTTTAATGATGGCTAAAGCAATTAGCCATACTACCCTGGGAGAAAGAATTGCCTACTATACAATTATCAAATTTGGGGCATCACCCGGGGGCAGTTTGTTAGCGCTTCTTGTCACCCTGCAGTTAATGGCTTTCTTCGTGCCTACAACTGCCGTAAAAGCTACAATGCTGCTTCCAGTTATTTATACCCTGGGACAATATTTTGTCAAGTCCGGTGTAGACCAGCGAGTTCATAAAATTCTTTTGCTGGGGCTTGCTTACGGTACTCATATAACCGCCCTGGCTGTTCTTCCAGGGGCCATTGGAAATGTAATAACCGCAGAGCTTATATCCGCAAACCTGGATTATGAAATAACCTATACCCGCTGGCTTGTGCTTTTTGCGCCAATCAGTATAGCACTTATACCCTGCACCTGGTTTATTTTAACCAGGGTGTTTCCGTCCGGGGATTGCCACGAACCTGGTGAGCGGTTGAAACACCTAAAAAAGGAACTCCAATCTTTTGAACCGTTAACTACTGCTGAAAAAAGGCTTATCACCATTCTTTTTTTAACTGTTGCTCTCTGGATGACCGATTTTATCCATGGCTGGCCAACTTTTGTTCCCGCCATTTTAGCCGTTATCCTGATGGCCCTTCCCGGCGCAGGTTTTATTGCCTGGAACAAACTGCTGGATATTAGCTGGGGAAATATTTTGATGATCGGTACGAACCTCTCCATGGGCCTTGTATTTATCAGCACAGGGGCGGCCGGCTACCTGGCAGGCATACTATTTCCTGAAGAACTTCTGCCCCTGCTGTTTTCATTTTCACTGGCAGCCTTTTTCCTGATGGGCATTATGGTTCACTTTTACCACCTCTTCATCGGCAATGTTGCCACCCTGATAATTATCATGATTCCCATGGTCCTGGAGCTGGGTTCCAGGACAGGAATAGATCCGCTATACTGGGTACTGGTGACAGGTGCATCAGGCCTGTTGGGATTTATACTGGTTATCCAGACCATGCCCGGTGTAATTGTATACAGCACGGGAAAGCTAACCGCTATCGATTTTTTAAAAGCAGGAATACCGCTAACCATAGCTGCTACCATTGCAGTTGCAGTTGCAGCCCGCTACTGGTGGCCTTTTTTATATGCTTTATGGTAATTAAAAAATTACAGGGGAGTAGGTGTAAATATGCCATTAAATGAAAAGCGCTATCCGGATTGTACCAGCTGTGGCAGGTTGGCCTGCAGCAGCGGCCTGAAAGAAAAAACCCCGGAAAGCTGTCCCATGGTATTTGATGAAGAACTGTTTGATCGCTCATTTACTGAGTTTCAGAAAGAAAACCTTAATAACCTGGCCTGCAGCGCCGCCCTGGTGGAAGCGGAAGGTTACTGCAAGTGGACCAGGATAGAAGAGATTATTGCTTTCGCCCGCCGCTTGGAATATAAGAGAATTGGCCTTGCTTATTGTATCGGGCTGCGCCTTGAAGCAGAACGCGTTTCAACTATCCTGACTAATAGCGGTTTTGATGTAGTTTCTGCTATATGTAAGGCCGGCTCTATTCCAAAAGAAAAATTGGGTCTGACGGATAATAATAAAATTAAGCCGGGGCACTTTGAAGCAATGTGCAATCCTGTCGCCCAGGCAATGCTTTTGAACAAGGCAAAAACAGAACTAAAAGTTGTGCTCGGGCTGTGCGTCGGCCACGACTCTCTCTTTCTGCAGTATGCTGAGCCTCCTGTAACTATACTTGCAGTTAAAGACAGGGTTTTAGCGCACAACCCCCTGGGGGCAATTTATGCAGAGCATTACTTTAAGAAAAGATTTTAAACAAGATTTCCGGCAATATATGTATTTGTATTTAGAGGATCAACCCTTAACTCAGGTCAATTGCCTCCGAACTGACCCGGGCAATTTAAAGCTGTAAATCTCGCAAAACCTATAAAAATTAATATTTTTTTGGGCCATTCCATAAACCTGCAACAAAAAAGCGCTATAATTATTATAATATTTAGAACAATACTGGTATTTTTTTTCTTGCGCATATTGCTTTTTTTATGTATAATAGACACATTATTTAAAATAATAATTTATTGGTATGCAGCATCT
>SLQM01000105.1 GCA_007131435.1 Syntrophomonadaceae bacterium | reverse complement strand
ATTGTTTATTAGAATATTTCAACATAGACCTTTTCAAGGATCCTTTAAATTAAGCGGGCAGCCTCTTTGTCTATAATAACCAGTACGTTGCGGTGAAGCTGCAGCAGTGATGCAGGATGGTGCGTGGATACTTTACCGCAGGTCATCTGCTTAACAGCGTCAGCTTTTTTTTCTCCGCTGGCCAAAAGCATGATCCGGGCAGCAGACATGATCGAACCAACCCCCATGGTAATTGCCTGTCGTGGAACATCATCTTCTGTAGGGAAAAAGCGGCTGTTTGCTTCTATTGTTTCCCTAGATAAGTTAACAAGGTGTGTATCTTTTTGCAGGTAATCTGCCGGTTCGTTAAACCCTATATGGCCGTTAAGTCCTAAACCAAGCAGCTGCAAATCAATTCCGCCAGATTGATGGATCTTCTTGTCATAGTCCCGGCAGGCAGTTTCTATATTTTCAACGCCGCACCTGGGTATGTTAATATTACCTTTTTTCACATTAACTTTGCTAAATAAATGGCGATCCATGTAGTAGTGGTAACTTTGGGGGTGATCAGGAGAAAGGCCTGCATATTCATCCAGGTTAAAGCAGGTAACTTTTTCAAAATCAATTTCTTTTTCTTCATACATTTTAACCAGGCAGGCATACAGGCCTTCAGGTGTTGAGCCTGTTGCCAGGCCGAGAACAGCATTTTGCTTCAAACGGAGCAGCTGGGCAATTATGTTAGCTGCTTCAGCGCTCATTTCATCGTAATTTTCAACAGTTAAAATCTCCATAGAAACCCCCTGTGATTATTAAGTTAGAAGATCTCTTCCTTTTCCTCCGTTGTATAAAAAAGGGCCATCAACTCTTCATAATCTTTTTCATCAGCAACTGATAGCATGGTTTTTTCTGCCTCTAAGCGATCAAGTGCTGCTTTATTTTCCAGGTCAGATAATTTAGCTGGAATCCTGTTTTGAACTAACATTGCTTTGATTTTATTAAAAATCAAATTGCTGCCGGCCAGGTAGAGCCCTTCATTTAAGATTTTTGCTGCAACCATTTTCTTAAAATCATCAAATTTTAACTGCTCAACTACCGCGCTGATGTCTTTAACAATATAATCCAGCTCTTCCTTTAAAGCCGGATTCATCAAAAGATTATATTTTTCCCTGTAGAGATAGCTGTCAATATTAGTTTTTAGATCTTCCGTCAGGCCTTCAGATACAGCAATAATGTCCAGGTCAGATCCTCTCACCAGTTCTCCGGTAGATACTTCAGGCCTCGGCTCCCTGTGAGCCATACCGAAAACAACGTCACCGGCTATTATGAAACAGATTCTACTGGATATTGTTTTGAAATCGCTTCCATTTTGAAATAGGCGCTTTACGATATCTTTCGCAAGATTAATTTTATTTTCACTTATCGCAATACTTTCCTGCACTAAAAATTCCGCTTTTTCAACTGTTTTAGAATAATCGAACCGGTGTCCGATGACTGTATAATTTAAAAATTCTCTCATTATTGAAGGAGAGAGGCGGGCATACCCTTCTACTTTGGCATCAAGGCGAAGATATCTTTTACCAACAATAATATTATCAAGACAGTCTAATTCGGCACATTTTTTCCAGGCTTCAAATACTTCCATGCCTGTTTTACTGACTATTTCCTTACCCGTTAATGGCCCCGTATTTTTTAGCAGGGAAACTAGCGATTCCATGATTACCCTTTCCGATCAAAATAATCTCTTTCCTGCTCCTGCCTGACCTTGATAATTGTTTCAGCGGGGTAATAACCTCTTGCAGTACCATTTGGGTATAAGACTGAATTCTTCCCCATTATTGTGCCTGGAGCTGTTACACTGTTGCACCCCGTTTCAACTCCATCTGCCAGGATCGCTCCAAACTTTCTCAGTCCTGTTTTAAAAAACTTTTCATTTATATTTAAAGTTACTTCAGATTCTATCATTTTAAGGTTGGCCAATTTTGTTCCCGCACCCAGGTTAACTGCACCAAGAATACTATCACCAATATAAGCAAAGTGCCCGGCCTTGCTGCCTCCCAGCATCACGGAAGATTTAATTTCAGTTACATGGCCTACCACACAGTCATGGCCAACCAGCACATCCCCGCGAATATAAGCACCATGGCGCACTTCAGTCCTGTCACCGATAATTGCAGGGCCTTTAATCAGCGCTGTAGGTTCAATTATAGTATCTTGACCAATAGATATATTATCATCCATCAGGTGCGTCCCGGCATAAATAATAGTAGCTCCCTTCATCAGTTCACCGTCTACTATGACAACAGGTTTTTTGCCTGAAATATCTATGATAAAACCCTGCTCTATTATATTCCCTTCATAAAGAACTATAGTTTTTTCAATTAAATTATTTCCCCTGCGGATCTTTTCCACATTTGGTTCGAGATATTCTTTAATGAAAGGTTTAATCTTTTTTAAGCCTTCCCAAACATATTCTGTCCCTTGAAACAAAAGAAGAAAACAGCTTTTTTCAAGATCGAATAAATCTGATGCTCTAACCAAAGTTTACACCACCCGTCGCTATATGTTTTAATTTAAACCTGCAATCACAGAATAATAAATATTTACTGCTCAGTATGCAAGAATTTAAGTCAGCTTTTCTAGAACTATCTTCATGAAAATAGCCGCCCCGACCCAGAGCACTTCTTCATCAAGATCAAACTTTGAATTATGGTGCGGAAAAGTAATGCCCTTTTCAGGGTTTCCAGTGCCAAGAACAAAAAAAGCGCCAGGAACCTTTTCCAGGTATAGAGACATGTCTTCGGTCCCCATATTGGGCTTCTTGATATGAATGATATTTTCAGAACCAATAATCTCAGTTGCTGCATCAAGAACAATTCTTGTTGCGTCAAGATCATTGATCGTAGGAGGATAACCTCCAAGGATTTTAATATCCACCTCTGCCCGGTTAGCTTCTGCAATATTTTTTGACATTTCTTTAATTCTTTCGGTAATAAAGAGGCGGTCAGATTCATGTAAGGTTCTAAAATCCCCACAGAAGTTAACTTCTGAAGTGATGATGTTAAAGGCTTCGCCTCCCTCTATTTTACCCACTGTCAAAACGGCAGGACTCAGGGGATCTAATTCCCGGCTGATTATTTTTTGAAGGGCTATTATAATTTCAGATGCTGTCGTTATAGGGTCAACTCCCAGGTGCGGTAAGGCACCATGGGTGCTTTTACCTTTGACTTTCATTTTAAAAGCTGTAGCAGCTGCAAGAATTGGCCCTTCACAAATACCGATCTGCCCTGCTGCAACTTCAGGGAAAATTTGACCAACATGCAGTCCGAATGCCATGTCTACCTTAGGGTTCTCAAGGCAGCCGGCCTTAATCATTTCTTCCGCCCCACCATAACCTTCTTCTCCGGGTTGGAAGAGCAGCTTAACATTTCCCTTTAACATTGAACGCATTCCTGATAAAATCTTTGCCGTCCCGAGCAATATTGCCATATGAGCATCATGTCCGCAGGCATGCATGTTACCGCTGTCAGATGCAAAGGGTAAAACTGTTTCTTCACGAATAGGCAGAGCATCCATGTCCGCACGCAAGGCTACGGTTGGCCCCTGTCCGGCACCTTCTATAAGGGCAACTATTCCGCTCTGCGCAACTAACTTATAGGGAATCTCCATCTCATCAAGCTTTTCCCTGATGTAGGCCGATGTGTTGTGCAGCTCAAAACCAATTTCAGGTGTTTTATGAAGCTCACGTCGCCATTGAATAATTTCAGGTAGTACATCTTGCGCTGTATTTTTTGGATCCATTTCATCACCTGGTTTCTTTTTTATTATTTTT
>SLQM01000078.1 GCA_007131435.1 Syntrophomonadaceae bacterium | reverse complement strand
CGAAAGAAGCGCAGGTTTCGTACTCCGGTTTGTGGGTTTCTTCAAACCTGCCGTCCCTGAGATCACTGATTTCACAGATTCCCCCGCAGCCAATCACACATGAGTAACAGCTGTATTTTTTACTTTCGCGCTTGATGATTAAATCTGGGTTTAGTTTTTTATAGGATGCTTTATTGTAATCAACTGCAGAACCGCCCCAGTTTTTTACAGGGGAATCGCCTGAAGTTACGCCAAAGGTATTATTGTAGATTGTGCCCCATCTTTTAAATATGGGAATGACTGACATCATACCATCTAAAGCCATCGTGAATTTCAATTTACCCATTGCTTTACCGCCATAGGCCAGCATGCTGCCCTTGATAAAGCCTGGCAAAGCTACTTTCTTAACCTTGTCCGCATATCCCCGGCTCAGCGAACGAACCTTTTCCCTGTCTGCTGCTTCAATTTTATGGCTGCCTTTCAGGACAAGGGCTTTTAGTTTTTTTGAGCCCATTACTGCTCCAACTCCCGACCGGGCAGCGATGCGGCCGCGGTCATTGCAGATGCCCGAAATAAGGGAGAGTTTCTCTGCTGCCTGGCCAATTACTGCAACAGAAGGCTTTTTCCCTTTCCCGTGTTTCTCTTTCAGGTGATCCTCTGTTTCCACTGCATCCTTGCCCCAAAGTTCTTCAGCGCCTTTAAGGCTGGGCCCTTCTTCATCAACCAAGAGGTATACCGGCTGTTTTGAAGCGCCTCTGAAAAATATACCATCATAGCCGCACTGCTTAATGGCCGGTGATAATGTTCCCCCGCAGTTGGCGTCGCCCCACCCGCCGGTTAATGGTGATTTACAAACTGCCAGCCATCTTCCGGTGACCAGGCTTCCTGTCCCGGTCAGCAGGCCGCTTACAAAGCCAATAATGTTGTCCGGCCCTAGGGGGTTAGCTCCCCGGGGGATTTCGTTATAGAGGATGTAAGCGCCCAGGCCGGCGCCGGAAAGATATTTTTGATAAACGTGATCAGGTATGTTTCTTTCTTCAAAAGAGCAGCTGCTTAAATCGACAAATAGTACTTTTCCCTTATAACCTTTCAATCAATTAACCCCCGTTTCACTTTTGCGGCAAATAAAAATATTATCCCCCCGCTACGAGGGAGAAGAAGCTTATAACATCTCCATCCTGAAGATTTCTATCGAGGGATGCTTTTTCGTAATTGACGCGGCAGAGGTGAACAGTTCCCAGGGGAAAGGGCACTTTTAAAGTTCTGAATAGGTCCTTTAGCGTTGCCCCCTTTTTCAGGGTTATGTATCCATTCTCATCTACAAGGTCATTATCTATGTAGGGCGGCAGGTAGACACGAATTTGCATTTTTTATTATGATAGCTCCTGTATTCAGTGCAACTTTAAACAACAATGATATAATTATACATTAATATAAAGATTAGTGCTTTATTTTTTTAGCCTCCATGGGGGATTTTCAATAAGTTTTGAAAAAAGGGTTTTGCCGGTTTATTAAGCTGGTTTAGCCTGGTGGCCTGCAGGGTATTATCCTCCTGCAGAGGGAGGAAAGATGCTTATAACAGCGCCTTCCGTTAGAGGAGTTTTAATCCCCTGCATCTGCCTGATGCTTTGGCCATCCACCAGTATGGTAAGGCCGGAAGGATGATCGTTTTCAAACAGAGAAAGCTTGCCGTAAGCGGTATCAATGCTTTCCGGCAAGCCAGCTTTGCTGCGCAAATGAACAAGCAGGTCAGAGACGGTTGAACCTTCTGGCAGCTCCAGGTCAACTGTTGCGGCGCCGAGGGCGTTTCTTAAAAAAAGGTAAGGTTTAACAGTAATTCTCAGCCCATAACACCTCTCGCAAGCCCTGTATTAAATAATTTGCAGCGGGCAGCCTTAATAAACCTATAACGTGCCCGTGAATATCTATTGCTCCATTTTTTTAATTTCTTCTTCCCGCAGCACCCGTTTGAAGATTTTTTCAGTTACCGTCAGGGGCAGGCTGTCCCTAAATTCTATTTCCTTTGGCACCGAGTAAGATGCGCATTTTTCGCGGCACAGCTCTATTAGCTCATCTTCTGTAACTTTGCCGCGCTGTTCTTCTTTCAAGACAATAAATGCCTTGATTCTTTCACTGCCGGGACGCTCCGGGTCAGGCACCCCTATCGCCGCCGCCATCATGACTGCCGGGTGCTGGTGCAAAACATCATCGATGGTGCTGGTGTAAACTTTGTAACCGGAGATGTTGGCCATATCCTTAATGCGGTCTACAAGGTAAAAATAGCCGTCTTCATCCATGCGGGCAACGTCACCTGTCGGCAGCCAGCCGTCAACCAGGCCGCTTCCCGCATCCGGCCAGTATCCCTTCATGATCTGCGGCCCCTTGATATACATGTGGCCCGGTTCGCCCGGGGGAGTCTCCTTGCCCGTTTCATCGTCCATCAATTTTACGTCAGTGTCGGGAATCGGAATACCGATGCTGTATTTCTGCTTGGCGGTAAAACCGACCATTTTTGAAAACCCGGTCAGGTCCATGTGAGTCATGGGCCCGCTTTCGGTTAAACCATAGCCTTCGGAAACGGGCATTTTTATCTTTTCAGAAATACTCTCCCGCACCTCGAGCGGCAGGTGCGAGGCCCCGGACAAGATCTGGATTGGCATCCGCGGCAGATCCATTTCCCGCAGTTTCATCAACTGGGTTGGCACAACAGCCATCAGGAAAGGCCTGTTTTCAACCATTACCTTAAAAATATATTCGGTATCGCGCGGATCCTGGATCAGGATCATGCGCAGGCCCCAGTAAACCGAGAACATGGCACAGGCATCGCCGTACGAGTGAAAAAGAGGGACGGTGATGCAGGTCGAGGCTTTTCCGCGAATCGATTTTTCAAGCCTGGCCATGGCCCAGGGCATGCCCTGCATGGTATTGACATAGCGGTTGTAGTGGGTGAGCATAACTCCCTTGGGGACACCGGTCGCACCCCCGGTAAATGCCAGGTAAGCAAGATCTTCCCGTGGATTGATTTCCACTTTCGGTGGGACGGGATCATGCGATTCTATCAGGCTTCTTAAAATGTGGGTGTCCTCTGGCGGGGTTCTTGTTTTGTCTTCTTTATCTGTATAGTCTTTTATCGAAGTTACAATAATATTTTTCAATTTTGTCTTGGCCTGGACTTTTTTTACCCTTTCAAGCTGTTCTTCCAGGCAGATAACCGTCTCAGTTCCCGATTCGCCAATCTCATATTCCAGCTCGCGCTCTTTATGCAGCACAGAGCAGGGGACATGGGCAGCCCCGGTTTTTATAATGCCGAATCCGGAGATGATATGCTGCGGGCAGGTTGGCAGGATGGTAGCAACCTTATCTCCTTTTTTTACCCCCATTGCAGTGAGGGCATTAGCAAGGCTGTCGGCATAGCTTTTAAGCTCACCGTAGTTAATACGCATCCCAAAGTAATCTATGGCCGTTGAACGCGGATGTTTTTCCGCCGACTGGTCCAGGAACGAGAAAAGCGGTTCTTCCGGGTACGGCTCCAGGCTGTGTTCAAGTTTGAATGGGCCAAGCTTGTAACTTTTCAACCATGGTCGTTTTTCTTCCGGGTTTTCCAAGTTGTTTCCCTCCTCCAATTTAACCTCATTTAAGGCCAGAGTTTGGCTGCAACATCATCTAAGGAAAGCTCCTTTAGCTTCTCAGGACTGGGCTTGCCACTGTCAGCGTCCCAACCGCGCAGCTGGTAGTATTTTTCAAGCAGGATTGGCAGTTCATTGACATGGCCTTCTGCAGGCCCGTCCGGCCGTGGATCTTCCAGCAGTCGGCCCGGCAAGGTGTCCTCTTTAGCTGTTAGCCCTTCCCTGTTGTTATAGGCGCGG
>SLQM01000047.1 GCA_007131435.1 Syntrophomonadaceae bacterium | reverse complement strand
GTTCCCTGAGGTATTCGTCGTCGATGCGCGCGAATGCGTCGATGTAGCGCTGTGCGACCTGGTGAAAGCAGTAGGTGATATTCCTGCCGCTGTTGCGCATTTCCCTTATGGTTTCCTCGATGAGCGCGGGATCCTCCAGTACCAGCAGGTGGGCGTCGAAGATCCTCGCCTCTTCTTCACCCAGGCGCTGGGCGACCTCCTTTTGCAGTTTCAAGACCTGCTGGCGCGTCTCCATCAGCTTCTGCTCGAAACGCTCGACCTCCGCTTCCTCACCGCCTTTGGGCACCGGGGTGTCCGGGATTTCCAGCTCTTTGGGCACAAACAGGAAAACCTTTCCGTGAGCGACACCGGGCGAGGCGGCTATACCCTTGAATACCTCGGTTTGGATGGTAAAGATGTGGATGAACTGAACCGCTATTTGCGCGAAGGATAGCTGAAAAGATCAGCCTGTAAGCAGATTATTTGGGCAATTAAAAAAGTTGACAAAGCGTATCGAAAACTTTATACTGGAGGTGATAAATTACTAGTGACTAGAGAAAAGTAATTTCCGTGTGGAAGTGTGCTTTTCTCTTTTTTATAGGTTTTGTTCTATCTGCTTCTTTTTTGTAATTTGCAAATAGCTGAGATCCTGATTGGTTTAAATGCTTAAGGAGGCTTACCTGTGTATTGGGATAAATGCAGCACCAGCAATCAACTGGACAATAGTTCTATCAATTTTTCTGTATTCTCTAAAAGTCAGTGCAATAGAGTTTACAGTGCCATATTAGAAGTATTAGAAAGAACAGGTACCAAGGTATATAACGAAGAAGCGTTAAATCTTTTAAAAAGTGCCGGCTGCCGGGTAGATGGTGAAAGGGTATGGATTCCCTCGCGCCTGGTTGAAAAAGCGGTGGCCAGTGCACCTTCGCGGATAGCACTTGCAGACCGTAACGGGAAGAGAAGGCTGTTCCTGGAAGGTAGAAACAGTTACTTCGGACCAGGTCCTACTACCCCGAACTTTATTGACCTGGATAGCGGTGAAAGGCGTAAGGTTACGAGGCAGGATGTGTGCAATGTTGCCAGTCTGGTGGACGTCCTGCCGAGCATGGATTTTTGTATGTCGTTGGCCTGCATTTCTGATGTAACCCCTGTCCTGGCTGATGTTCACGAAGTTCATGCCATGCTTGAAAATACAGTTAAGCCGATTGTCACCTGGGCTTATAATGTGGAGAACAACATGGCAATTGCAGCAATCTTCGAGGCTGTTGCGGGCAGCGAAGTAGGGCTGCGTGATAACCCCTTCTTTGTTTTGTATACGGAGCCAGCCACCCCTCTCAAGCACCCGAAAGAAGCTTTAGATAAACTTCTCTACATGGCTGCAAAAGAGCTGCCGATTATCTATACACCCGGTGTGCAGGGAAATGCCACGGCGCCTGCTTCACTGGCCGGGGTAATCGTGATGGCTGCTTCTGACTGCCTGGCAGGGCTTGTTATTCACCAGCTGAAAAACCCGGGTGCTCCCTTCATTGCCGGTGGGGTTGTTACTAACATGGATATGCGAACCATGATTCACTGCTATGCATCTTCTCCGGATTTTTGCCTGATGCATGCCGGCTATTCCGAGCTGGTCCAGCACCTTGGCCTGCCCATGTTCAGTACGGCAGGGGCCAGTGATTCAAAGGTGCTTGACATGCAGTCGGCCATTGAATATTCATTGTCAATTTACAGCGCCGCGCTTAGCGGGGCAAACCTGATCCATGACGTCGGTTTTCTTGAGTCAGGAATGTCAGCATCGCTGCAGGGCCTGGTGATGGGTGATGAAATTATCAGTTACGTGCGTAAGATTATTGCCGGTATCAGGGTGGATGATGAAACCCTGGCTGTAGATGTGATAGATGCGGTAGGCCCCGGTGGGCATTTCCTGCAGGAGGATCATACTTTTCTCAACTTTAAAACTGCATTCTGGGACCCGCGCCTTTTTAGCAGGGAAAGATATCCTGCCTGGGAAGCCGGGGGTAAGTTAACCTATGAGGATCGTTTAATTGAAAAGACCAGGCAGCTATTAGCCGAACATCAACCTGAACCGCTTGACAGTTTAACAGCAAATGAACTGAAGCGGATCATTGAACTGGCTGAAGACGGAAGGGTTGCTTAAAAACAAGATTAGAATTGAGGGTTAATGATGAAAAAGAAGAAAACTGTGCTTGATTTTATAGAAATGAAAAAGAAGGGCGAGCAGGTTGCCTGGATTACAGCTTACGATTACCCAACAGCGCTTTTTGGCGAGCAGGCCGGCATGGATATGCTCCTGGTCGGTGATTCACTGGGCATGCTGGTTATGGGCTATAACAGCACTATACCTGTGACCATGGAAGATTGCCTGGCTCACTGCCAGTCAGTGCGGCGCGGAGCGCCAAATACCTGGGTGATCGGCGATATGCCCTTTGGCTCATACCAGACTACTGATAGTGATGCGGTGAAAAATGCCGTGCGCTTTATCAAGGAAGCTGATGTGGATTGTATTAAGCTTGAGGGCGGGCAGAGAGTAGCCAGCAGGATTAAGGCAATTACCGAGGCCGGTATCCTGGTTATGGGTCATATCGGCCTTACCCCGCAGAGTTCAGGCCAGCTGGGAGGGTTCAAGGCCCAGGGTCGCGATGTTAAAAATGCGCGTGAGGTAATTAAAGATGCCCTGGCAGTAGAGGAAGCTGGAGCTTTTTCACTGCTGGTTGAAGCTGTTCCGCCTGAAGTAACAGCCTTTATTGCAAAAAAACTATCTATTCCGGTCTACTCTATCGGGGCTGGGCCCTGTGACGGGCAGTTGTTGATCAGCGGTGACATGCTGGGCCAGTTTAAAATATTTACTCCCAAGTTTGTTAAGCAATATGCCGATATCGCATCTGTAACGGTTGATGCTTTTAAAGCTTACATAGAAGACGTAAAAAACGGGACTTTCCCCACAGATGAACATGTATATCACATAATTGAGCCGGAAGATGAATTTGAAAAGCTTTTTGCAGAATTCAGGTAAAGCCCTGGGAGGTGGTCGGTTCAAGACTTTACTCGTTTTACAAGCTAAGAAAAAGGTGGTGCTTAAGGGAAAATGGAGGGTGTTATAGGATTTTTTCAATATTTTTGGGATATCAGGGAAATGGTTTTCGTCCTGACAGTCCGGCATGCCTGGATGGCTCTCGCCGGGGTTGCCCTGGGCACTTTAACTGCTGTTCCGATCGGGATATTAATCTCACGGAAACCCCGGGCCGGCAATGTAGTGATTGACCTGGCCGGAATGCTTTACACCATACCTTCCTTAGCCTTGCTCGGTTTTCTGCTGCCTTTCATGGGCCTTGGCTGGCTGCCGACCATTACTGCACTCGTTATTTATTCCTGGCTGCCCGTGCTGCGCAATACAGTCACAGGTATTCTTGGTGTGGATCCTGCTGCGAAGGAAGCAGCCAAGGGGATGGGGGCCACACCTTACCAGCTGCTGATCAACGTGGAACTACCCATGGCTTTGCCGGTAATCATGGCTGCCATCAGGACGGTTGCCGTTCTTACAGTAGGGATCACTGTTATGGGAGCCCTGGTAGGGGCAAGAGGACTGGGTGAACTGATTTTCCAGGGCATCTCGATGATGAATAACTGGACGATACTGGCTGGAACAATACCGGTATCAATAATGGCGCTCCTCTTTGATTACCTGCTTGGCAGGTTGGAGCGCAGGCTTAAGGTTGTAACCAGCAGCGCCTGATGCTGCAGGTTTAACATAACCCATTTTTTCAAAAAAGAGGAGGATTACATTAATGAAGAGTTTCAAGTTTACAGCATTACTGTTAGTTGTTTTCATGATGGCTGTATTTATGATTGCCGGCTGCGGTGATGATACACCTCCGCCAGTTGAAGAGCCTGTAGATGAAGAACCGGCTGTTGATGATGACGCTGCAGTAGAAGAAGAGCCCTACACGGTCCAGCTTGCAGCCAAAGGATGGTCTGAAAACATGACCCTCGGCTACATGGCTGCCCTGTTGATTGAAGAGTATACCGTTCACTCGGTGGATACCAGCAAGATTAACATGGGCCCAACTGAAATGTTACACCCTGCCCTGGTTGAAGGCCAGATCGATATTTATCCCGAATACACCGGTACTGCCTGGATGGTAGTTTTGGGCAATGAAGAAGTTATTCCAGATCGCAGGCAAATTTTTGAAGCAGCCCGCGATGCTTATATGGAGCAGTTCGGGATTGTAATGCTCGACCCAATCGGTTTCCAGAATACCTTTGCCATCGCTATGACAGCAGAAAGAGCTGAAGAACTTGGCGTAACTAAGCTTTCCGAGATGGCAGAGATCGAAGGCCTGACCTTTATCGGGGACAATACCACTTTCACAAGGCCTGACCTCTATCTTGGCCTGGCAGAAACCTATGGTATCGACATGGATGGTGTTAACCGCGTTATTGTTGACACATCATTCTTCTACGAAGCCCTAAATCAGGGTGAAGGCGATATTACCACCCTGTTTTCAACCGATGGTCGTCTTAAGGAGTATGGCTTTGTGATCCTGGAAGATGACTTAAGCTTCTTCCCGCCATATGATGCTATTTACGTTGTCCGCGGGGAAATTCTTGAAAAATATCCTTCTATATTAGCTGCACTTGAACCACTTCTTGGCAGCATTGATGAAGAGACAATGACCGGACTGAACTACCTGGTTGAAGTTGAAATGGAAGACCCGGAAGATGTAGCAAGAGAATACTTGGAATCAGTGGGACTTCTCTAAAACATGTGAGGTGTTGATCAGTATGACCCGTGAAATCAGTGTTGAATTACAAAAGGTAAGTAAACTCTACGGCCAGGATAAAGTGGTGGATGAAGTTAGTTTTACCGTTGAAAAAGGAGAAGTCTTTGTAATGATCGGGCCTTCTGGCTGCGGTAAAACTACTACCCTGAAGATGATCAACCAGCTGATTCCTCACTCATCCGGCAATATACTGGTTAACGGGACAGATGTGGCGGAGCTCGACGTTGTCGAGCTCCGTCGTTCTATTGGATACGTTATCCAGTATATCGGGCTGCTGCCCCACCTGACAATCCAGGAGAACATTGCTTTTGTTCTCAAATTAACCAAACATCCAAAGAAAATGCAGAAAGACAGGGCAGAAGAGTTAATTGAAACTGTCGGCCTGCCGCTGAATTACCTTAATCGCTATCCACGGGAATTAAGCGGTGGCCAACAGCAAAGGGTCGGAGTTGCCCGTGCTTTAGCTGCCAACCCCGACATCTTGTTAATGGATGAGCCTTTTGGCGCTGTAGACCCTCTGACCCGCGAACAGCTGCAGAACGAACTGCTAAGGCTGCAGGAATCTATTCAGAAGACGATCGTTTTCGTTACCCACGATATGCAGGAGGCTTTCAAGGTAGGGAACAGGATCGGTATCCTGCGCCAGGGTAAGCTTGTATGCCTGGGCACACCAATGGAGATAGTCAAGTCTGACGATGAGTTTGTAAAGAATTTTATCGGCCAGGGGGCCCTTTTTGAAGTATTTGACACCATACCTGTGACCCGGGTTTTGCAAAAAGATTTCCCCACTGCCCGTTATGACCAAAAAGTAGACCTTCAGGCAGAAGAGCTTGAAGACTGGGAAAATGTTTTCATCATTGATTCGGATGACAGCTGTAAAGGTTACATTCCGCTCAGCAGCCTTAATAGTGATGGCTCTTATACAGCAGATCAAATTATTCCCCTGCCCAAGGCAAGTTCCCCGGATATATCGGTTAAACTTGCAGTTCAAGAGATGCTCTGGGGAGGCAGAACGTGGCTGCCTATTGTTGATGAAAAATCCGGTTTTAAGGGCATTGTTCAGTTTCGATCCTGCGCCGGCCTTGTGGCTGGGGATAGGAGGTAAATAATGGAACTTTTATCAAGTGCCTGGGCTTACTTTATTAACAGGCAGGATCTGATGTTCGAAGTTTTAAAAGAACATGTGACACTGGTATTGTGGGCAACTTTTTTCACGATAATTATCGGTGTACCTGTTGGTATAGCCATTTCGAGGACTGAGAAGCTGCGTAATATGATTTTAGGATCTGTTTCCGTGCTTTACACGATACCAATACTTGCCTTATTTGGGTTCTTAATTCCCATCATGGGTATCGGCAGTACCCCTGCACTGATTGCCCTAATTATTTATGGCCTTTTACCGGTAATCAGGAATTCATGTGTTGGTATAACCCAGGTCCATCCCATGCTGAAAGAATCGGCAAAGGGGATGGGGGCAAACAATTTGCAGCTATTGTTCAGGGTAGAAATACCCTTAGCTTTTCCTGTAATTTTTGCCGGAATTAGAACCGCCCTGGTTATGAATTTTTCACTCGCCACCTATGCTGTATTTATCGGCGCCGGGGGAATGGGCAGGATCATCATGCAGGGAATAAGGACCTTCAATACCGGGATGATGCTGGCCGGTATCCTGATGGTTGTAATAACTACAGTATTGCTGGAGCGCATGGTTGGCGTTATCGATAACCGGATCCAGAAACGCTACAGCCTTAGCGATTAATTTAAAAAGTAAAATACTGTTTACTGGGGGCATACCGGTGAGTGAATACATGATTAAGTATGTTGATGCTCATGTTGGTGGGGAATCGCTGCGCCTTGTTTTAAGGGGACCGCAGCTTAAAGGGAGCACCTTGCTTGAAAAAAGGGCATACATGATGCGTCACTATGATCATATCCGGACAGCGGTGGTTCTTGAGCCGCGTGGGCATGATGATATGTACGGAGCGGTTTTGGTTGATCCCTGTCATCCCGATGCCGACCTGGGAGTAGTTTTTATAGACAGTGCTTATTACAACAACATGTGCGGCCATGGCTCAATGGCCATTGCTACAATAGCGGTAGAGCTTGGCCTGGTGCCGGCAGTTGAGCCGGTAACAGATGTTGTGCTTGAGACAGGTGCAGGATTGGTAACAGTTAAAGTTGAAGTGCAGGGAGGTAAAGCGGGAGATGCAATCCTGCAAGGAGTTCCTTCGTTTCTATACCGCAACAATGTTTTAGTTGAGCTGGAACGTGATCAGGTAGAAATAGCTATCGGATTTGGCGGTAATTTTTTTGCCATCGTTGAAATGGAAAAGCTGGGGCTAAAACACAGTAAAGAGTATATCCAGGATTTTATACGCTGCGGCCTGGCAATCAGGGAATATGTTAACAATAATATACCGCTTACCCATCCTGAAAAACCGCACATCAACAGCGTGGAAGATATTTTGTTTGCTAAAGAAGCTGATTTTCCCGGAGACACACATAAAAGCTTGGTTGTTTTAGGGCATGCTATGGTTGATCGCTCTCCCTGCGGTACCGGAACATGTGCCAGGATGGCTATGCTGCATCAACTGGGAAAAATTAATGAGGATGATATTTTTTATCATGAAAGCATTACCGGGGCTTTGTTTGAGGGCAAAATCAACGCCCTGGTCAAGGTCGGAGATTTTCCGGCAGTTATACCCCAGGTAAAAGGTAAGGCCTACCTGATGGGGATGGGCACTCTGATGATTGATCCTGCAGATCCCCTGAAGCATGGATTTTCACTGCGCTAAACAGCTTCAGAAACATTCTTATATTTATCAGAAGCTGCTGTCAGGCGCCTTTTTCATCCGCTGCCAATTTAATTAGAGTATCAATAACTTTTTTGTAGTCGTCGATAATTACAATATCGGCTGCTTTCAAGATAGGCGCATGTTCGTCGTGGTTCACGGCAATAATTGTTTTACTTTTTTCAATGCCGTAATAGAAGGGGGGCGAACCTGATACTGCAAGGGTAAGGCAAATATCTGGCGATACAACAGCTCCGGATGCCCCGAGTAGTTGATCCAGCGGCGCCCAGGCATTCATTACCACCGGGCGGCTGACGCCAAGCTCAGCCCCCAGTTCGCGGGCGATATTCTGCAGGCGGGAAATTTCCATGCTGTTACCTGTACCCCTGCCAGCTGCAATGATAAAGCTTGACTTTTCAAGTTTATTTTCTTCTTCTTTTGGGCTTTCCAGGTAATCATGAGGCTGCAAACTAATAGTTTTTGAACTATAGTCGTGGAAGGTGTAATTTTTCTTTTCTACTGGTATATCGGCTTCAAACCTGCTCATGCCCCTGGCCAGCGAAAAGCAGTACGGTTTATAATTGAAGATGAAGGCGCCGCGTAGATTACCACTGTATACTTTTTTTATGCCAACTAATGCATTATCCTGGATGGTTATTTTTTCTACAGCCACAAGGGAAGAACCGTTTAACCGCCAGGCAAACCTTACAGCGAGCTCGTTTCCGGAGGAGTCTCCAGGGAATATATAGATTTGAGCAGGACTGCCGATTTCAAGCTCTTGCAGTATAGTAAGAATAATTTCCGGTTGGTAGTGTTTAATTCTAACCATCTTAAAAGTTTTAAATGGCAACCGGTTGATAATATCTTCAGCTTTTTGCTCTTCAGCATAAAATACTATTGCTTCATTATAACCAGCAGCGTTACCGCTAGTTAAATGGTGTTCCTGCAAAAACGATAATATCTCTTCGGCCCTGGCCTTGTAGGACGGTGAACAGGCATTGATGATTACCTTATATTTCATCTGCTGCTTAACCAACCTTTCAGGTGTTTTTCGTAAAGCAGGCGCGCTTTTTCCTCGGCCGATGTACCTTCAATCACCAAGCCTGCCCGGGTATTATTTACTGTATTTAACGACTCCAGCTCGGTGTCGTTTTGCCTATTTAGTTTTTTAAGATCACAGCCAAGAGATTGTAAAGAAATGATGGCAATTTCCTGATCTGCTGCGGATTTAATATCCCTTAAAGTAGGAACGCGTAGAAGTGAACAGGGAGCATTGCCAACAGCTAAAACAGCGGGCTCGTGAACAAGCTGTTCAACTAACCCCTGGTCGTTTATATTGCGTACAGCAACTAGATCCAAATCTCTTAGTTCAAAACCTGTTACGCCGGTTATACAGGGCCAGGTTAACATTTCTGCCACCAGGAGGGCGGTTTTAGCATTATCGCCATCACTGCTTTGCATGCCCATGGCAATTAGGTCGTAAGGCCCGTATTGACTGGCAAAAGCAGTAATTATGTATGCAATGGCATAAGGGTTGAAGCGTAAATCAGCGCTGCATTGCACCCGGTATGTATTATTAAACCCCAGGGCGAGCAGTTTTTTTAGAAAAAGATCAGCATGGGGCTCGCCTATGGTAAAGGCGCTAAGTTCAATTTGCTGCTTGTTGTTTATACTGTGATCTGCCATCTTAAGGGTCAGTTCCAGGGCGCTTTCATCATAAACATTGATTATCTTTTTTACATAAGCAGTCTCAACCGGCAGGGTGTTTTTAATTGTCCACTCTTTATCCTGCAGCAGATCAAGATCGGGAACTATTTTAAATAAAACCAGGATGCGCATTTTTAATCACCCATAGCAAGCCTTAATAATCAGCTGGTTAGCCCGGGAAAATAGTCCCTTTGTTCATAACTCCTTCTGGATCAAAGGCATTTTTAAGTGTTTCAAGAATATAATAGGAAGAGCCGTATTCATCTTTGATCCAGGGTGTTCTGTGTTTGCCTACACCGTGGTGATGACACATTGAACCACCGGCCTTTATTGTTTCCTCGACGATAATTTTTTTAATCGGATGATGGTACTTAAGGATCTCTTCTTCCGGCTTGCAGTCTACAACATTGTAGTAGTGAACGAAATAGAGGTTCGTCCCATTTATGTAGCTGTGAGAAGAATGGCCGCCCACCAGGGTCATATCCGGTATTTCGTTGCGGATCCTTTCAATACAAACCTCATAAATTTTATTGATTGTTGCCCAGTCAGCAGATATTTCTGTTGTATTGCCGATATTTTTTGTTTCAAGAATTTCAGCCCGCTCTGCAGCAACGTCTGTAGCATCCCAGTTCAGGTTGTCAAACCAGGTTTGAATGTAAGGGGTGTCTACCTTAACGCATTCAGTATGGGCGCCAACTATTTCTTCAATGGCTTCTGCTGTAGCTTCTGCTATTTTTTTTGGCCCTTCGGCCATCAGGATTAACACGCACTTATCATTGGCAAAATGGGAGAAATGATAAGCTCCGTCTTCCCGGTCGTAGAGGCGGGCCACAGAGGGTTTGTAACCATCAGCCATGATTTGGCGCAGGATCTCAAAGCCTGTTTTCATGTTTTCGAGGGTATAGCCCAAAAGGATATTGTTTTCCGGCATAAACTTAAATATCTTGACAGTTACTTCAGTAATGAAGCAGAGGGTGCCTTCATTGCCGATTACAACGTGCCGGATATCGGGGCCGGCTGCCCTGCGGGGAACATTTTTAATCCTGGCAATTTCACCGTTGGGGAAAACAGCTTCAAGGCCGACTACCATATCTTCTATCCCGCCATAAAGAGTTGAAAACTGGCCGATGCTGCGGGTGGCAACCAGCCCTCCTAACTGGGCCAGCGGCTTTGACTGGGGTGAATGCCCGGTGGTATAGCCCTGTTCGCGCAGTTGATCTTCAAGAACCTGCAGGGGGGTGCCGCACTGGCAGGTTGCCTGCATATTATAGGAGTCGATCTTGATTATTTCATTCATTTCCGAACCATCAAGCACAACAGAGTTTTCGACTATGGTTTCAAGGCCGCCTTCAGTTGCTGTTTGCCCAGTACGGGGAACGATATTTATTCCCTTATCGCTGGCAAATTTCAAAACAGCTGCGACCTGTGAGCTGTCCTGTGGGTAAACCACTGCTGCCGGCAACGGCTGGGTGTAAACTCCGTGCAGTTCTTCAAACCTCCTGAACCTGTCTACACTGCTTTCTTTTAATACCTCCGGATCAGTAATTACTTTTTCGCTGCCAAGTATTTCAACCAGGCCTTCTATCAGCTGTTCTTTTTTCAGGGACATTTTGTTGCTCCTTTCTCTATTTAAAGATCGGGTATGATTTCTTTAATATTTCATCAGTATAAGTCGTAATGTGTCGGTAAACCTCTGAGTTCATACGATGATAGGTTTTGTGGTTTTCCGGATTTGGCTCAAATCTATCCTTGATTCTTACCATCTTTTCGATAGCGGACACATAATCCGGGTATACCCCGGCAGCAAGGGCTGCACTTATTGCAGAGCCTAAGCCCGCGGCTCCGTTTACTACATTGCGGCAGGCCGGAAGCCCGTAAACATCTGAAAATATCTGCATGAAGAGGTTGCTGTTTGAACCTCCTCCTGAAATGATCAGGTTTTCAAGTGTAAGGTTTAGTTCTTCACACATGGCATCCGTATGGTTTTTCATGGTCAGGGCAATTCCTTCTAAAATGGAACGATAGATGTGAGCGCTGCCATGGCGGCCGTCGAAGCCGATCATGATTCCTTTACGAAACGGTATATCTGGCCGGGCCAGGAAATCATGGATGGTCATCAGCCCATCCGAGCCTGCAGTTATTTTTTCACCTTCATTGTTCAGGTAATCTTCAATTGAGATGCCTAAATCGCGCGCTTTTGATGCAGCTTCTTCTCCCAATAACTCCCTGAACCAGCTTATAGTCCACATCCCCCTGCGGATGCCTCCGCTTTCATACAGGTAATGGTAGGGAAGTGAAGCCAGGTTGCTGAAAAAGCTCTGCGCATTTTTTATATTTTCTCGACCGTGGACCATTGAAGGGATATAAGTGCCCAGCGATACCAGGGCGGTAGGGCCCTCTAAAAGCCCGGCACCTAAAGCTTCAACAGCTTTGTCATTGGCGGTATTAACTACCGGGATTCCTTCCGGAAAACCGGTTAATTTGGAAGCTTCCCCGGTGATGTAACCGGCAACAGTGGTGGGAAGCTGGAGGTTGAAAAGCATTTCACGGGGGACGTTATACTGCCGGAATACTTCCGCGTCTTCGCTCCACTGCCAGGTATCTTTGTCAATTGGCCATTGCCCTTCATAATTAGCCACGGTATCATTAAACTCACCGGTCAGACGGTGGGTAATATAGCCGGTGGTAGTCGTGACATAGCTGACTTCGGGGTTATCATGTTCGTAGGGCCGGGAAAGGCGCTCATCCATCCAGCTGATTACCGGTGAAGCCAGGTTCCCGTCAGCTTTAAGCAATACCCGGCAGCAGCGGATAGTGCATAAGCCTAAGCCAATAATATCTTCTTTTTTTCCGGGAAAAGCGTTCATCGCTTTACGGGCTGCAATAACCAGTGAGTCCCAGAGGTCGTCATCGGGGTGCTCAACAACACCGGGCTCGGGCATGCTCATGGGCCGTAAATCTTCCTTGCCCTGGCAGATAATCTTGCCCTCCAGGTCAAATATCAAAACTTTTGAGCTTTGAGTGCCCCCGTCAACGCCGATTATATATTTTGCTGTCAATTAACCAGTCACTTCCTTTCAAAAGCGGTCAAATTAGCGAACCAGGTAACCGCCGTCAACCACCAGTATATGGCCATTTACGTAGTCCGATGCTTTACTGGCAAGAAATACTGTTGCGCCCATTAAATCGAGCGGTTCGCCCCAGCGTCCTGCAGGTATATGATCTATAACCCTCTGATTGCAGACCGGGTCGTTTCTTGTTTCCAGGGTCAGGTCAGTAGCGAAATAGCCCGGGGCTATGCCATTAACCTGGATATTATACTGGGCCAGTTCATCACAGTAAGCCCTGGTAAAACCGACCAGTCCGTGCTTGGTGGATGCATAGGCAGGCGACCACTGACCTCCGAGATATGAATACATGGAGCAGACATTGATGATTTTACCCCTTTTCTGGGGAATCATGACTTTTGCAGCTTCATAACTTAGCTCAAAAGGAGCTGTGAGGTTAACATTCAACATGGCATCCCATTCAGTTCTGCCAAAAGCGAGAACATCTCGAACATTTTTACTTAAACCGGCACTGTTGACCAGGATATCAAGGGATCCAAATGCTTCCATACAACCTTCTACGACCTGTCTGGCTGCGCCAGGTTCGGTGATGTCTTTCAGCATGAACTCCATCTTAACCCCTTCATTTTCAAGCAGATTCCTGGTGGTGCCGTCATCTTCCCTGATGCTTGGGATGAAGAGGTTGGCTCCGGCAGCAGCAAGCGCCAGGGCAAAAGTTCTTCCAAGCCCGGTGTTACCGCCGGTAACAACTGCGTTTTTCCCTTCAAGTGAAAAATAGTCAATGGCAAAATCCCTGATACCCATTAAAATTCCTCCATTCCACATTCAGATTGCTATAAAGCATCTAATAAACAAAAAAAGAGAAAAGCGCACTTCCCCTAGGAAATTACTTTTCTCTCATCACTAGTAATTCTAATGTCAATTATAGATATTAATAGCCCTAGTGTCAACAAATATAAAGAAAAAAGCAGGTATATTGTTAAAGAGCCCAAACTTCAGGGTTTGTTGAGCAGATAGCTGTGGCCCCTGCACCCAGGGCCGCAACGATATCTTCCTTGCAGCAGATAAGCCCTCCTGAAATAATCGGGATATCTGTTGTCTCCATCACCCAGGTTACAAGGCGCGGCCAGCCGGGCAGAATTTCCAGGTAATCGGGTTTTGATATTTCTATCTGGCGGCTGATGCTTTTAAAAGAAAAGGAGTCAATAATAAACAGGCGGTGAATCGTGTAAAAACCCAGATCACGGGCAGCTTTGATCATGTTCGCTTTTGAACTGAGGATTCCAACAGCAGGGGTATTCTTTTTTATATATTGAAGGACAATTTCCTTGTTGGCAAAACCCTCAAGCAGATCGACATTAACGAAAACCATTTTGCCGCTATCGTGAATTCTTTTTATGATTTCTATAATGTTTAGCACATCTCCATAGAGCAGAAATACTATTTTACAGTCCGTGTCTATCACAGCTTTTAAACCGGCTTCATCTTTTAAAGCCGGTATCACTGGATGGTTTTCCATAATGCTTTTAAGGCTTTTAGTCATCAGGGTCTCCGCTGGATACTAAGGTTTTTTCTAATTCTACTCGAAAGTTTTTGTTTTGAAAAGTCTTTAGTTGAGCTGTCAGATTTTATATCGGCGGCTTTGCAGCCTGCTGCTGTTTTGGCAGCTTATAAAAGCCGTTAGGGCTGTATTGTTTAAATATATTGACAATATAAATAACTTATATTATAAAATAGATAAGTTTATAATAAAAAACACTTAAACCGTTATTTCATCGACTGTCTTGAACTCGATATGGGCCAAATCCCCTTTGTTCGTGGTGTTTTTCGATAGTATGTCCCGTAATTCAGAATGTTCGCTTTCATTATTAGCAATTATGTATTTGACATCAGTTATTGAAAAATTCAGATTTATATTAGTATGTTGTCTTAATTTGTCGCTTTCAAATG
>SLQM01000033.1 GCA_007131435.1 Syntrophomonadaceae bacterium | reverse complement strand
TCAAAATACCTTGAAGCTTACAGGCAAGATGTTCTCTCCAACCTGTCAGATTTCAGGGGTGATGAAGATGATCAGCAAAACCCTATGTTCTGGTTGAGGCGGCAGAGCCAGGAGCAGACAGACATCAGGTACAAGGTTAATCTATTTGTTGATAACAAGGATACGGAAGGCGCTCCCATGGTATATGAGACCCATCCTTCGTACTATAATTTGCTTGGCCGTGTAGAATATGAAAACCGTCTTGGTATGATCGTTACTGATTTTTCTATGATTAAACCTGGATCTCTGCACAGGGCAAATGGTGGATACCTTATCCTGCAGGCCAGGGATGTATTAACAGGCATGCAGTCCTGGGAGGTTTTAAAAAGAGTTTTAAGGACAAATGAAATCAGGATTGAAAATATAAGTGAACACTTTGGGCTGGTTGCGATGGCAACTCTTCGACCCCAGGCTATTCCTTTAAAAATCAAGGTAGTTATGATTGGAAACCCTTACCTTTATCAAATTCTTTATCACTACGATGAAGATTTTAGAAAGCTATTTAAAATAAAAGCAGATTTTGAAATTGAAATGGAACGTGACGAAGACAACTTGAATAAAATGGCCGGCTTTATATCATATCACTGCAACAAGCAAAAACTGCGTCATTTTGACCGGGAGGCAGTTTCAGAAATTGTGGAATATAGTATCAGCCTTGCAGAGAATCAAAATAAATTAAGCACACGTTTCAATGAGATAGTTGATTTGCTTTTTGAAGCCGATGCCTGGGCAGAAATCGATAGCTTGGATATTGTAGGCAGACACCAGGTAGAAAAGGCCCTGGAAGAAATGGTTTACCGTTCAAACAAATATGAACAGAGAATAATAGAGTCAATTAAGGAAGAAGATCTTCTACTTGACCTTGAAGGCCTAAAAGTTGGGCAGGTTAATGCACTTTCAGTAATCGACCAGGGAGACTATAGGTTTGGCAGGCCTTCGCGTATTACAGCCTCTACCTATCTTGGCCGCAAGGGAATAATAAATATCGAAAGAGAAAGTGAACTAAGCGGGAAAATACACAGTAAGGGCATACTTATTTTAAGCGGATACCTGGGTTTGCAGTTCGGATCGCAAGTTCCTTTGAACCTAACTGCGAGCCTTTGCTTTGAACAGTCATATGGAGGCGTTGATGGTGACAGCGCTTCTGCTGCAGAACTGTTTGCTTTACTATCCAGCCTTGCAGAAGTACCCTTGCGCCAGGATCTCGCAGTTACAGGATCTATTAATCAAAAAGGTGAGATGCAGCCGGTAGGTGGAATAAACAATAAAGTTGAAGGTTTTTACATGGCCTGCAAGGCTAAAGGTTTTACAGGTAAACAGGGAGTGATTATCCCTGAAAAGAACAAAAAATCGCTGATGTTAAAAAAGGAAATTGTTAAAGCTGTAAAAAATGGGCAATTCAATATTTACACTATTAGTGATGTTGATGAAGGGCTAGAACTGTTGAGTGGTGTGAAAGCAGGAAAACCTTTGAAAAGAGGGGGTTTTTCAAAAGGTAGTTTTAATGAGAAAGTTTTCAAAAGGTTAAAGAAATTTAATGACGTTCTTCAAGCAGAGGATAGTAAAAAAGGAAAATAAGATGAATATAGTACTCGTCGAACCTGAAATACCGCCAAACACTGGTAATGTCGCCAGAACGTGTGTTATGACCGGAAGCAAACTGCACCTGGTGGAACCGCTTGGTTTTTCTCTTTCTGAGAGCAGTGTGCGTCGTTCCGGGTTGGATTACTGGAAGTACCTTGATCTTGAAATACATCCCACATTTGAGGCTTTGAAAGATAAATATGAACAGTACAGGTTTTTATATTACACTACAAGAGGTAAATTGTATTATCATCAAATAAGTTATAGCTGTAATGATTTTCTTATTTTTGGCAGCGAAACAAAAGGGCTTGCAGAAACTATACTTGAGAAAGCCGAGCATGTGATCAGGATCCCCATGGTAGAGCAGATCCCGCGGTCGCTTAATATGGGTAACTCTGTAGCTCTAGTGTTATACGAAGCGTTAAGACAAAAGGGCTTCCCGGGTATGAGCTAAGCTTTACAATGATTCTCTTCTTCTATTTTCCTTTTGTCAAGATAATAGTGGACTAGAAGCACTTTTAAGGTTGCTGTAATAGGGATAGCCAGGATGATCCCAAGCAGGCCCATTAGCTGGGCGCCTATCAGCACTATCACAATTACTGTTAAAGGGCTCAAGTCTGTTGCCTTGCCGAGAAACAGGGGGGTAAAGAGGAAAGCATCTAATATCTGGACGAATACATATAAAATAATTACCAGGATAACACTGGGTGTATCAGGCATTATACTTATCATTACTGCAGGAACTGCAGCGGCAAAAGGCCCTATATAGAGGATTATATTAAATGCTCCGGCCAGGATGCCCAGCATAAGCGCGAAAGGCATCCCCAGTATTGTAAGGCCTATCCAGGTTAAAAGGCCGACAAAAGCACACTTTAGTAGTGTGCCTCGTATATAGGCCCCAACTTTTTCATCAATAGTGCTTAGAATATGAACAACATTTTCCTTGTAGATCTGTGGAAAAAGAAGAGTTAGATTATGGCGCGCTTTTTCTATATCCTGGACCAGGAAAAAAACTAAAAAAACCAGGGCAAGCATAATCCAAATTCTTGTAACAACTCCCATAGATATTGCCGTTAAGTTTCTTAATAAAATTTGAACGTTTCCCGGTGCTTGCCTTATAAATTGATTTGAATATTCTATGAGGGTATCTGTCAATTGCAGGTTGAAACGTTGATCTAACTCTTCTAATTCTGCTATCAGGGCTGGTAGATCCCTGGTTAATTCGGACGTCAGGAATATTAACAGTTGCCTGACTTCGGTTATTAAACCGGGGATTAGCAGGTAAAAGAAGAAAAAGATAACCACTAGGATAATTAGTGAAGAAATCATTGCAGCAAGAAGGGGTCTTATTTTTATACTGATTAAAAAGTTTACCAGAGGGTTTATCGTATAGACTATAAATATTGCAATAATGATAAGTGATATAATTGGTGCGAGTCTAACAACAGCCCAAAGCAGTATAAAAACAGCAGCAGCAAAAATTACAATTTTCAGGGCTAAGCGAGTCTCACGATCGTTAAACATGGTGTAACTCCTTATATATCGAGAAATGCTGTGTGAGCAAGTATAACCAACAACTTTATATATTGTAGCATAAAGCAAGATCTAAAAAAAGTAAGTATTACCAAAGGAAGTACAAACAAAAAGGCGAAAGAATAAATGTAAGATTTAAAGTAAAGCGAGGCTTTGTGTTTTGTCAAATAATACTTTTGTCCATCTTCATACACACACTGAATTCAGCTTACTGGACGGCGCTGCAAGGTTAAGGGACTTAGTTAAACGTGCCAGGGAATTAAATATGCCGGCCCTGGCAATAACTGATCATGGGACGATGTTTGGCGTAGTTGATTTTTACAGAATAGCTAAAGCAGAGGGAATAAAGCCGATAATTGGCTGTGAGGTTTATGTAGCACCAAGATCAAGGTTTAAGAAAGAGGGCAAACGAGATGATAGTCAATACCACCTAGTACTGTTAGCAGAAAATAATAAAGGCTACCAAAACCTGATGCGTCTAGTCTCGGCAGGCTTCCTGGAAGGCTTTTATTATAAACCGCGTGTTGACAGAGAACTGCTGGAAGAGTGCAGGGAGGGGATTATTGCTTTAAGCGCCTGCCTTGCCGGTGAAATACCTACCCTCATTTTAGAAGGTCAGTTTGAAAAAGCAAGCGAAACTGCTTCATACTATAGGGATCTTTTTGGGCCTGATAATTTTTTTCTTGAGCTACATGATCATGGCCTTGAAGAGCAAAAATTAGTTAACAGCAAATTAATTGAAATAGCAAAAGAAAAAGGGGTAAAGCTTGTTGCTTCTAACGATATACACTACCTGGCGCGTAAGGATGCAGAAGTTCACGACACGCTCCTTTGCGTTCAAACCGGAAAAACAATTGAAGAAAATGAGAGGATGAAATTTGGATCTGATCAATTCTATTTTAAAAGCGCAGAAGAAATGGCTGCACTTTTTCCTGATTATCCACATGCTATAGAAAACAGTGTTTATATCGCAGAAAGATGCAACGTTGAAAAAGATTTTAGTAAACGTTACCTGCCAGAATATAGCTTGCCTGAAGGTGTTGATTCAAATAGCTACCTGAAAGAACTTTGCTACAAAGGATTAGAACAGAGGTATGGTGAAATAACGGCAGAAACGCGAGACAGGTTGGATTATGAGCTGGATGTAATCAGGCAAATGGATTATTCCAACTATTTTTTAATCGTCTGGGACCTGATCCAATATGCCAAACAAGAGAAAGTGATAGTCGGCCCTGGTCGCGGCTCCGCAGCCGGCAGCCTGGTTGCATATGTCCTTGGGATTACAAATATAGAGCCTTTAAAATATAGTTTACTCTTTGAAAGATTCCTCAACCCTGAAAGAATATCAATGCCAGATATAGACATTGATTTTTGTGACGATAAAAGAGATCTTATTTTGCAGTATGTATGTAAAAAATATGGACAGGAACGGGTAGCGCAGATCATAACATTTGGGACTATGGCAGCCCGTGCTGCCGTAAGGGATGTAGGCAGGGCCATGGCTATACCTTATGCAGAAGTTGATAAGATAGCTAAACTTATTCCCAATGAATTAAAGGTTACTATTTCCAAGGCGTTAGAACAAAGCAAGGAATTAAAGGCCCTTTATAAAGAAGAACAATACCGTAAATTGCTCGACACTTCAATGGCAGTTGAGGGAATGCCCAGGCATGCGTCTATACATGCTGCCGGTGTAGTTATTTCTAAAGAGCCCCTGGTAAATTTTGTTCCACTTTATAAAACAACAGATGATACAGTGGTAACACAATTTCCGATGGGCACCCTGGAGGATCTAGGTTTGCTAAAAATGGATTTTTTAGGGCTAAAGACCCTCAGTATTGTTGGAAAAGCGCTGGAAAATATCGAGAAAAGACACGGTAATGTTATTAACATAGAGGAAGTCAAGTTAGATGATAAAAATACCTTTAACTTGCTATCCGAAGGAGAAACGACCGGTATATTTCAACTTGAAAGTTCAGGAATGCGCTCAGTTTTAAAGGAGTTAATGCCCAATAAATTTGAGGATATTATTGCCGTGGTAGCTTTATATCGCCCAGGGCCAATGGAACAGATACCGGTGTTCATAAAAAGTAAACATGGTATGAAAGAGATTAAATATTCACACCCCGTTTTAGAACCAATTTTAAATGAAACATATGGAGTTATAGTATACCAGGAGCAGATAATGGAAATTGCAGCCAGGATGGCTGGTTTTACCCTGGGACAGGCAGATTTGCTGAGAAGGGCAATCGGTAAGAAGAAACTTGAAATACTTGATGAGCAGCGCCAGTTATTTATTGATGGCTCTGTAAAAAATGGTTATTCAAAAGAACTTGCTGCCGAAACATACGATCTTATTCTGAAATTTGCATCATACGGTTTTAATAAATCCCATGCGGCAGCATATGCATTGATTGCATATCAAACCGCTTACCTTAAAGCCAACTACCCTACAGAATATATGGCTGCTATTATGACAGTTTACTATGCCAATAGTGATAAAGTTGCTCTTTATATAGCGGATTGCAAGCGCATGGGCATCGAGGTAATGCCCCCGGATATAAATGAAAGTGAAATTAATTTCACTGTTGTTGCAGAGAACAGGATTCGGTTTGGGCTTGCTGCAGTAAAAAATGTTGGCATTAGTGCTATTAATTCAATAATAGAAGCCCGTAAAATAGAGCCATTTGTTTCATTGCGTGATTTTTCATCCCGGGTCGATATGAGAGCTTGTAACCGCAAAGTGCTTGAGAGCCTGGTAAAATGCGGTGCCTTTGATTCACTTGGAGGGCACCGGGCACAATACCTTGCGGCGCTGGAGGATGTATTAGCCCAGGGGCAGTCTGCACAGCGTGAAAGGGAAAATGGCCAAATCTCAATGTTTTCATTGATGGATGAAAGCACCCAGAAAGAACTGCTTACCGATAATTTACCTGAAATCGAACCATTTAATGATAAAGAGAGGCTTTCATTAGAAAAAGATTTATTGGGGCTGTATATATCCGGCCACCCTCTTGAACCCTTCAGGCAAATAATGAATGCAATGCCGGGTTTAACGCGCTGTGCAGAGCTAGAAGAAACCGGAGATGACAAAAAGGTCAAAATTGGTGGAATAATAGTAGCTGTAAGAAGTTTTTATACAAAAAAAAATAGGCAGATGGCATTTGTTAAATTAGAAGATCTTACCGGCAGTGTTGAACTTGTAGTTTTCCCGGATCTTTTTGAAAAAGAAACAGGATCATTTGTGGAAGACAATCTTATCCTTGTTGAAGGTAGAACAGATCACAAAGAAGACGAAGAGGTTAAAATTATTGTCGAAAATATAAAGCCACTTAACAGGGAACCAAAATATTACCGCCTGATTATCGGGCATGATCACGATCATAATGTTTTAGAAAACTTGAGAGATACTTTAGTTGCAGAAAATGGAGAAATACCGGTTTGTCTTTATTTTGAAGCTGATAATAAAACCCTGTTATTGAAAGAAGAATACTGGATTCGTGATCATCCCTCCTGCCTGGAACGCCTTGAGTATCTTTTAGGTTCAGGTATGGTAGTCGAGCAAACAGGTAAGGTTGATCAAGATCCTGCGAAGGAGGATCTGCAGTAGTGTCAAAAATAGGGTTACTGACAAGCGGTGGAGATGCCCCTGGCATGAATGCTGCCATCAGGGCCGTAGTCCGAAAAGGAATATACAGCGGTTATGAGATAATTGGTATTCAAAGAGGCTATGCCGGATTATTATCTGGAAATCAATTTATAAATTTAGAGATAGGTTCTGTTGCAGATATAATCCACCGCGGCGGTACAGTGCTTCTTACTGCCCGGGCTCCAGAATTGCTGCAAGATGAAAACCAGGACAAAGCTGCAGAAATATTAAAAAGCAAGGGCATGGATAAGTTGATCGTAATAGGTGGAGAAGGTTCTTTTCGCGGAGCACTTACGCTTCAGGAGCGCGGTATAAAGGTCATAGGTATACCTGGAACTATCGATAACGATATATGCGGCACTGATAAAACTATCGGTTTTGATACTGCAGTTAACACAATTCTAGATGCGATTAACAGGTTAAGAGATACGGCAACATCACATGAAAGGATTTTTTTACTTGAAGTTATGGGAAGGCATAATGGATTTTTGGCTTTAACTGCCGGATTGGCCGGAGGTGCGGAATCTATCCTGTTACCTGAAATTGAATATGATATTAACGATGTCTGCAAAAGATTAATGCATGGAATTAAAAGAAGAAAAGCACACAGCATTATCCTGGTTGCAGAAGGCGCGGGCGATGTTTTTAAAATTAAAGAAGATATAAGTAGCCAGGTTAAACATGAGATCAGGGTAACTGTTTTAGGGCATATTCAAAGAGGCGGTGCTCCCAGTGCTGTAGACCGCCTGTTGGGAAGTCGGATGGGGGCAATGGCAATAGATTTGCTTCATCAAGGGAAAAGTGGTCTGTTTACGGCTGCAAAGGGTGAAGAAATAGTAGCTTTGCCGCTAGAAGTATGCTTCAAAGGGACTAAATCGTTTCCTGATAACTTATATCAGTTGGCCCTGGTATTGGCTAAGTAGATGATTTGGAGGTTAACATTGTGAGAAGAACAAAAATAGTATGTACTATTGGCCCCAGTATTGATTCAAAGGAAAGAATTAAAGATTTAATCTTAGCAGGAATGGATGTTGCTAGGCTTAACCTTTCACATGGTAGCACTGAAGATCACCTGAGACGTTTAGAAATGATAAGAGAAGTTAGCAGGCAGGAAAGCAAAAATGTAGGATTTTTATTTGATACCAGGGGCCCAGAAGTAAGAACAGGCAACCTTCTTGAAGAACCATTACCCCTGAAAGACGGACAAGAATTTATTCTAACAACGGAAAAGGTAGAAGGAGCCGATAATAAGGTTTCCGTAACCTATCCAGGTTTGCACAACGATTTAAGAAAAGGGTGCATTATATTAATTGATGACGGCCTAATTAAGCTTGAAGTAATTGAAGTCAGGGGCAATAATATTATATGCAGGGTTGTACATGGTGGGGAACTATACAGCTATAAAGGCCTGAACACTCCTGGAACAAGAATTAACCTCCCGGCGCTTAGTGAAGCTGATTCACGAGATATACTAGTTGCTTTAGAAAATGAGATAGATTTTTTAGCTGCATCCTTTACAAGGGGCGCTGATGATATTCTTGAAATTAGAAAATTAATAGAAAAACATGGCGGAAGCATCATGATCCTGGCGAAAATAGAAAGCCAGGAAGGTGTTGATAATTATAATGAAATACTCGAGGTGGCAGATGGAGTCATGGTTGCCCGTGGAGATCTGGGTGTCGAAATGCCTCCAGAGGAGGTCCCACTGCTTCAGAAAGAGTTTATTAGAAAATGCAATATGTTAGGGAAACCAGTTATTACCGCTACACAAATGCTGGATAGTATGATTAGAAATCCACGGCCTACCAGGGCAGAGGCAAGTGATGTGGCAAATGCGATAATTGACGGAACAGATGCAGTAATGCTCTCAGGTGAAACTGCCGTGGGTAGATTCCCCGTTCAAGCAGTAGAAACTATGAGCAGGATTGCGCAAAGAACGGAAGAGGGGCTTGATTATAAAGGTATAATGGATAAATTGAGTTCAACAATTAAGAAAACGGTAACTGATGCTATCAGCTTTTCTACCTGCCACATTGCACATGAACTTGGAGCAAATGCCATTATAACTGCAACTCAGTCGGGCCACACAGCTCGAATGGTTTCAAAATATAAACCAAAAGCGCCAGTAGTGGCAGTTTCTTCGAGGCGCAGGGTTGCATCACAGCTAACACTTACCTGGGGAGTAAGGGCAGTAATCTGTCCCCCGGTCAGCTCAACGGATGATATGTTTTCTAATGCTATCCAGGCATCACTGAAAGAAGGAGTAATAAAGGATGGTGAACTGGTAATCATTACTGCAGGAGTCCCGGTAGGTGTATCAGGTACAACAAATCTTTTGCGTGTTGAAACCGTGGGGGAGGTTATCGTGAAGGGCACCGGAGTAGGCAAATCTTCTGCAAGTGGCAAAGCATTTATTGCTAAAAGTGAGAAAGACCTTGAGGGTTTTAAGGAAGGACAGGTCCTTGTATCAAGGGTCACAAATAAAAGTTACCTGCCAGCCATTAAAAAAGCATCAGCGTTGATTACTGAAGAAGGAGGTTTAACTTCACATAGCGCAATCGTGGCAATTAACCTGGGTAAGCCCTGTATTGTTGGTGTAGAAAATGCTGTAAATGAAATTAAAGATGGCGAAATTATTACTGTCGATGCTACCAGGGGCTTAGTATACAGGGGTGAAGCAAATGTGCTTTAGAATTAATCTATTTTCAGCCTGCAAATTTGTTATTATTGATTAATAAAAGATAGGAGATTGCTGCTTTTGTTTAAATCTGAAGCAAAGGTGCGAGTTCGCTACAAGGAAACAGATCAGATGGGTATGGCCTATCATGCAAATTACCTTGTCTGGTTTGAAGTAGGCAGAACAGAACTGATGAGAAAAGTAGGTATGCCCTATGCTGAGTTTGAAAAAAGCGGTTTATTCCTGCCTGTGCTTAAAGTTTTTTGTGAATATAAACACGCAGTCAGCTATGATGATTTGCTAACCATTATTACTCGGCTAGATCAGCTTGGAAATGTACGCCTTACATTTCATTATGAAATTAGAAAAGAAGAAAAGCTTCATGCTTCAGGATATACAGAACATGCTTTTATAAATATGAAAGGGCGCCCGGTTGCATTAAAAAGCACAGCCCCTTTTTATGGAATTGTCTTTCAAAAGCACTTGAAAAAGAAAGAGAATAAGGGAGGGCAAAATGGTTAGCCAAAAAGAAACCATTGGTATTGTTTACAATGAGGATTACCTGATCCATACCCAGGGGCAGCACCCTGAGCGTAAAGAAAGGCTTGAGCATATTATCAGGGTTTTAGATAAGCCTGCAGCAGAGGGATTAGTCAATATGGTGGATCCTGTGCCGGCAGAATTTGAAGAAATAGCACTGATTCATGATAGCGAATATATAAAATCAATTGATGAAGCATGTCGTTCTGGTAAAAAATTTCTTGACATGGATACATATATCGTTCCAGGCTCCTATCGTGTTGCCCTTTTATCAGCCGGTGGAGCAATAACAGGCCTCAGAAAAGTTATGAACCAAAACATTAGAAAGGTATTTGCCTTGAACCGTCCCCCTGGGCACCATGCAGAAAGATCAAGAGCCCAGGGTTTCTGTCTCTTCAATAATATTGCTATCGCTGCTGAAGTAGCCAGGCGAGAATACAGGCTAAGCAGGGTTGCAATAGTTGACTGGGACGTTCATCACGGCAATGGTACACAGCATTCTTTTGAGAGTGATTCAGGGGTTCTTTTTATATCGATTCATCAAAGCCCTGCTTATCCCGGCACCGGCCAGCTTAGAGAAACCGGATTTGGTGATGGTGAAGGGTTTACCGTAAATATTCCACTACCCCCGGGATGTGGTGATGTCGAATATGAGTTGTTTTATAGCAACATTATTATCCCTGTACTAGATCAATACAAGCCAGAGATTTTACTTGTTTCTGCCGGACAGGATGCTTACCGCCACGATCCACTGGCTGGAATGTCCCTGACTTACAATGGATACTATAATATGGCTGAACAATTAGCGGATGCTGCTGAACGGTGGGCAGGCGGTAAAATACTGCTATGTCTAGAAGGCGGGTATCATCTTGAAGGACAGGCAGGTGCGGTGAAACAGGTTTTAAATGCCCTTGGCAGGTGGGAGTTACCCCGCGGTGAAATTGGGCCCGCGCTTAAGCCTTCAAGAACTGCTGAGAGCCGCCTCGAGGAAGTGTTTGCAGTGCAAAAGGAATACTGGGATCTTTAAAAACTGCGGTCCATGTTATATAAAACTAAACCTCCAGGTAATTTTGGATAGAAAAATGTAGTTTTTTGAGGCATTATTTTACCAGCCCTCGAATAGTTTAGGACTTTATTTACCGGTACAGTATCCAATATAAATGCTGTATCTGCAGATCTGGATAAAACAGCATCTATTGCTGAATCAATGTCATGTGGATAAGAAATACGCTCTTTGCCAAATTTATTAACTAGATCATGGTCAAGCAAAGGTTCTAAAATCAGATCGTGAAGTAGTTCCACGGGAAGTGGTTGTTCATTTTGCTTTTCAAGTTTCTTTGGAATTAAGAAGCAAGCCCGGTCATGGTTAATGAAACCGAAACCATTGTTGGAAGAGCTAATATTTTTTAACTTTGCAACAAACCCTGATCGGTCAATTTCTGAGGTGCTGCTGAAAGGCTGGATCGAAAAATTATCTTTTAGAATTGTTTGCAGATTAACCACCTCAGTATTTGTCATACCACTGATGAGCCTGTGCGTTGGCAAAACAAGCAGGCCTGGATCAAACATGCTGACCATAACGGTAAGGATATAATCAGAAGGCTTATCAATGTTACCTTTTGACAGCTGGCTATAATTTAATGCAGTTTCATAGCGGTGGTGTCCATCCGCTATTAGAAGTGGCTGAGATTTAATATGATCAGTTATCTCTGATATGCCATCAATATCGTCAATTTGCCAAAGCCTGTGAGACTGGTCATCATGCTCCCCACTGTCGAAAACTGGCGTTTTCCCATTGACAGTTTCGAATATTTCATTAACAAAATTACCCTGATCTGGATATAAGGTAAAAATGGGGCTGGTATTGGTACGGGTAGTTTTAAGCAGTTCAAGACGATCTGCTTTTGGGCCACTCATGGTGCGTTCATGCGGTAATATGATATTATCTTCATATGGCTGCAGTTTAAGGGCTGCTGCTATTCCCCTGCGAGTATATGTTTTACCCTGGTAATCAAAACGCTGTTCATAAAGATAGTAGCTGCTTTTGTCTTCCAGCATCAAGATATTTTTGTTCAGCCATTGCTCTAAAGTTTCTGCAGCCCTGGAATAGCGATTATTGTCTTCATTATCTTCAGGAAGTATTTTCCCGTATTCAAGTCGAACTATATTGTATGGATTTTTTTTATGCAACCTTTCCTGTTCCTGTTCGCTAATAACATCGTATGGCGGGGTTATTACCTTGCCAGGATCGCTTACAAGCGAGCAGTTGAACCTGATGCCCCGAAATGGTTTAATAATTGCCATGGTTTATCTCCTATCAAAATTTATAATCTATTTTATAAGTAAGGTTGCTTTCTTGCATTTAAAATTCTATATTAAGAGTTTATCTATTGCAATATGCTAAATAGATAGCTAGGTGGTATGGCCTCTGTAATTATTAAATAAAATGTCTGAATTAATTGCCATGAGAGTTGAACTATGCTATACTACCTCTGGTAAATCTATAAAACTCACGCTTGTTGAGACTATAACCTGTTGGCTGATAGCTTGGTTAAGGTCGATGATTCAAGCGGTGGCAAAACAAAGGAGGAACTAAATTGGCTAAAGTAAGTATGAAACAGTTGTTGGAAGCGGGAGTTCATTTTGGACACCAAACCCGCCGCTGGAATCCGAAGATGAAAAACTACATCTTCACTGAAAGAAATGGGATTTACATTATTGACCTTCAAAAAACTGTCAAGCTGATGGATAACGCGTACAATTTCGTGCGGGACACAATAGCAGAAGGCGGAAATATTATTTTTGTTGGGACAAAAAAACAGGCCCAGGAGTCAATACGCACTGAAGCCGAAAGAAGTGGTGCCCATTATGTTAACCATCGCTGGCTAGGTGGAATGTTGACTAATTTTAATACGATACGTAAGCGCATTGACAGGATGTTAAAACTGGAAGAAATGGAAACAGACGGTACTTTTGAACGCTTAACCAAAAAAGAAGTATTGACCTTATTGAATGAAAAAGAACGCCTCATGAAATTCCTTAGTGGAATCCGTAACATGAAAAAACTGCCTGATGCAGTTTACGTTGTTGATCCCCGTAAAGAAAAAATTGCTGTAGCTGAAGCTAGAAAACTTGACATTCCTGTTATTGCTATAGTTGATACAAATTGTGATCCAGATGAGATAGATTATTTGATTCCTGGAAATGATGACGCTATTAGAGCTGTTAAGTTAATTACATCTGTAATTGCCGACGCTGTCTTGGAGGGTAAGCAGATACTTGATACGACAAGTGAAGATGAACAAGAAGATACAGCTGAAAAGGAAGTTATGATGATTGAAACTGAAGCGGATCAAACACCTGGTGAAGAAGCGATTGAAGAAGCTGTCCCGGTTGAAATGGATAAAGTCACTGAAGCAGCTAAAAAAGCGAGGGAAAAAGAAGAGGCCGAGAAAGCTGCCGCAGAAACAGATACATCAGTTGATACTAAAACCAGTGATGTAAGCCAAGAAGCAGCTCATCTCGAAGTTGAAGATACTTTAGAAGCTGAATCAAATGCTGGAAAAATCGAAGAAGCTGAAGAAAAAACTGAATAATTTCATATAGAGGAGTTGAGAAATAGATGCACATTGATGCTAAAATAGTCAAGGCTTTGCGGGAAAAAACCGGTGCCGGCATGATGGATTGCAAGAAGGCCTTGCAGGAAGCCGAAGGAAATGAAGAAAAAGCGGTAGATATATTAAGGGAAAAAGGCTTGTCTGCAGCAGCCAAGCGTGCAGACAGGGCAGCAAACCAGGGGATTATTGATTCCTACATTCACCTGGGCGGTAAAATCGGCGTATTAGTTGAAGTAAATTGTGAAACTGATTTTGTTGCCAGGAATGATGAATTTCGTGAATTTGTACGCAATATTTGCCTCCAGGTAGCTGCAACAAACCCAACTTACCTGACTAAAGACCAGGTTCCTGAAAACATCCTTGATAAAGAAAGACAAATTATCAAGGCCCAGGCATTGAATGATGGTAAACCCGAAAAAGTTATCGACAAAATTGTTGAAGGGCGTATTGAAAAATTCTATAGTGAGAACTGCTTAATGAATCAAACTTTTGTCAAGGACGAAGATTTAACAGTAGGAGAGCTGTTAACTCATTTAATGGCTAAAATTGGTGAAAATATAATAATTAGACGTTTTAGCCGATTTGAAATAGGTGAGAATGTTGAAAATGAATCATCCTGCTGTTGCGGTTGAGTTTTTAAAGGACACTGAAAAGTGTTCTTTTTTTATCTGGTATTTTTA
>SLQM01000195.1 GCA_007131435.1 Syntrophomonadaceae bacterium | reverse complement strand
TGTACTCGCCTGCTGGTATTTCCCACGGGGCAGCAATTGCACAAGTAACAACAGTTGTGGAATTGGAGGCTACAGTAAAATCATGATCAGTCTGAACATTATTGAGAAAAACAGTGGAAAAAATGGGTTGATATACTCCTTCTGTTGGAGGAAAAGATTGTCCTGTAGCTTCAAGCCAATCACCCTCTGACCATTCATCAAACATAATGCTGATCCGATGATCGCCTTCAAAATATGATGAAACTGTTACGAGAAAGGATGCTTTACAGTGGGGTGGTGCAATGTATACTTTTTTTGGCGATACGGAAATTAACAACGGTGGAGGGACGGCACTTACAGGAGCAGTAGGTGTCCCAACAAAAAAAGTTAACAATAGAACTAAGAGAATAAAACCAATAAGCATGCCCCTCTTGCCTTTATTCATCTTATCCCTCCTCAAAAGTCAGGCAGCAGTTTTTTATAGCGCCTGATGCCCAATGAAAAATCGATGTGCCAAATAAGATTAACCTTTAAGCTGAGAAGCGAGCTAATAAGCAAGTCGTATATAAAAAGCAACTTATGTTGAGTTAGTTCGTATATTGCAGTAAAAAGAATTTCTGCTGAATATTGCTGTATTTGTGGCTCTTTTCAGCCTTATAGCAAAAGGAGCATCCCCAAACCTTCGCAAAATTTCGCTCTGGTCGGTAGCTCCTTCAAACGGCTTCCCCACCATCAGCAAAAAAGATGAGAAAGCTAAAACCGTCAACAGGGTATATACCAGGACCCGAACCGAGTGGGCAGGTCTCATATTAATCCCTTCTTTGCGGCAGATTTATTATTTGTTTAAACTTTAACATTATTCGGAATACAAGTCAATTATTTTACATACAAGTAAAGCGCTTGATTGAGTTTTTATATTTTAACTGTAAATCTAAAAGGATATATTGTAATAGTTGGAGAATTCCACAATTACAATTAACTTTTATGAATTTTTCTCTAGTTATTAATGGCTGTACAAACTTATGCTAGTAGAGAGATAAATGTGCTTTCATTTCAGCTTATATCGGAGTGCTAAAAGATGAGTCAAATAATATATTTGCTCTTTATTCTCCCGGGGTTTTTTATATTTACAGTTCTGAAAGGACTGCTGAGGCGGTTTGGTAAGGATGCTGATATATTAGACAAAGCATTATATGCGTTTTTGTTTAATATTCCGGTATTCATAATATCTATTCTAATACTTAACAGTCGATTTGTAATGACTCAATTTCAAAGAATTGACATAGATTACATTGGTATAACAACAATTGAGGATGTTTTATACATTTTTTTTAAAGATATAAATCAGCTTATTTGGCTGGTAGTAATAGTTTTATCAACGAGCGTATTAGTAGGGTTGTTGGCATATTTAGTAATTATTTGTTGGGGTGAACTGTTATATAGAATACGCGGTTATAAAGTAAAGAAATTCCAAACTGTACATGAATCGTGCTTTTTGGATATTAAGGAAGCAATCCCCGTAGAGATATCTGATCTGAATGGCAATAGTTTAATTGCCCAGGGATTTTTAAAAGAAGTGTCGAGAGCATCAGATTATGATACAGAATTTTTACTTGTAGAGCAGGAATTATTTAAAGACTGCTTAGACGATCAATTCATAAAAGATGTAGAATCAGTTTATATCAATATTGACAAAGGGTATAAAATCATAACATACGATAAAAGCGCCATGAAAAAGTTTATCGAGAATAACGGAAAAGAGGGATCATAATGGTTGAAAGACCGGATAATGATAGAATTACTATTCCCGATCCTATTCCTGATTATAAGCGTGAAAAAGTAGAACTAGATATATCTTATGTCGAAGAATTTAAGCGAATAAAAAGAAGAGAGTATTCGACCGAAAAAAGCACACAGGAACTAGATGATTTTAAAAAAAAGAATAGTAACAAAAAAAAGTAAATATTCCGAGTAAGAGTATGGTTTAGAAATCGGAAGATATTGCATTCTCTGATGGTCAGTGCAGCACCTGGCTATCCATAAGTCATCGGAAATTATACAATATCTATATTAGTTTCATGTATGTTAAACATTGGCAGCTGAATAAAGCATAGATAGCAAGTGCTTGCACTTGTTCGCATGAACATAAATCGCAGGCTTTTTCCTTGCTCAATATAATTATAGCTGGTTTGGACGGTTTTTACGGGGCACATTCGTTGCCGCTTTTTTGTTGCCTAAATCTTTAAGCGACAAAAAATATATACGTACGTATAGTATAAAAAATTGCCGATCCCTGTTATTTTTAGTTTAGGCAATTAATTTTGATATAAATGATGGTAGGGATCGGCTATAACAAGAATTATCAATGTATCCCCCAACGACGACTATACCTTAACCATGGAACTGAGCAACAGCCATGGCATTATCTATGACATGCGACCCCGGCTGGTGACTACCCGTTTTTGTGCCCTGAAAGATCTGAAGAAATTCAAGGCTGTCAGGATCGAGCATGGTAACACGCTGGTCTGGAATAACCTGTGCCAGATCACCATTGACGAAATCATGGATATGCTCGGCAGGTAACAACCTGGTTGGGTTGGGGGTTGTATTTTGTAGATTTAACGACAGTGCTGTTTTGTAAAATTTCAATCATGAAGTGAAAAGCGCAATGACGAAGACTCCGGTTATCCTTACTGTGGCATTTATATTTTTATTTGATTGCTCCAAATGTTTTTGCCCAACAGTATGGCAGCCCTCCGGGTTCTGGCTTCCAACTGGCAAATAGATGAGGAAGTGACGGCGGTCCTGCTTTCCAAGGTCGATGATGCCCAGGCGACGCTGGACCGGGACCATGATCGAACAGCTATAGCTATTCTCAACGAGATGATCATCCAGGTCATCGCGTTAGTTGATGATACCGAGACAGCACAGTTTGGAGTGAAATAGATACGCAATAGCCGAGGGCCCGCGGAGATAAGTCCCGGGGGCCCTTGGCACTCACGTTTTAAATTGAGAGGACAGCAACCGACAACCGTGTCCGCCCTCTATTTGATGCGGCCTGGCCCCGGTTGAAGAGGCTTGCAATAGAAGATTCTAAACATTTACATTCGTCAAAAATAATTATTGACCATATCTTTTGCAAATGCTACTATCCGATCATAGTATACCCTATGGTTGTTCTTTCCTTTTTTTGCCGTTTGTTTGAGATTATTATGGTGTCATGGTCTGCGGCTTTTGTTGCCATTTCTATCGCTAAGGAGATGACAGTGTATTGGGAGAGCAATGGTATATTTTTCGTGACGAAAAGAATTACGGCCCTTACAGTGAAGATGAAGTCAGGTTGTTTATTAAGCAAGGCATCCTTGATGCGCCAGATTTGCTCTGGAATAAAGTCATAGATAATTGGAAACCGGTAGAATGGTTCCCGCAATTCAGCGAGGATCTCGCTGCCATATCACAAGCGAAAGTGCCTCTAAAGGAATATCCTAAACATCCAAAAAAAAGAAATACAGCATTAACCATCGGTTTAGCAAGTGGTGCGGTTATTGTTCTTGCTGTCCTGGCAATTTTCCTGCCCCGGTTATTTGATGGAGACAGCTCGATTTCTGCAGTAAATCAGTTCGGTCCCTGGTCTTATGCCACAACCATTTCAGAGCCAATCACTACTCTTGCCGGTGGCCAGGATTCAATAATTGGTGATTTGAAAAGCCATGGAGTGTCAATCCAGATTCCTGCGGAATTTCTGGATAATGAGGCAGAGGTCACCTTGACTCATCCTTCCGAAGACTACGATCTTAAAGATACTAAATTTAGTCTGCTCGGTGTTCCGATAGAAATTCTACACAATGCAGAACAGAAACGTTTCAATGAACCGGTAAAAATTGCCATGCAATTTGACAACACAGGAATTAATGAAGAAGGAGAAGTTTATGCCGCCTATTTTCATCCAACCCTGGGCTGGGACTTCTACTACCCGGATAAAGTTGACCTGGAGCAGGGCATCGCTGAATTCAGTGTTTACCATTTCAGCGCTTATGCAGTCGTCCAGGTTGATGATGAACAGCGGATAAGTGATTTTTTACAGCAAAGAGCTGTTGAACAATATGTTCGCGGCCAGGCTGGAGAAGAAGCTGCTGAACATGTTGAAGCAATGGTGCAGTTGATTCTCAGAGAAGGGATGGAGATTAAAGACAATGAGACTATTTCGATTATTGCCAGGGCAGTAATCGAGGAGCTGCCCGGAGGCAAGGTAGGCCTTATGATTTATGATCTTGACAGTGATGCATTCATTAAAAAGCTTACTGAAGAAACAGTTAAAAAAGCAGGCAAGACGCTTACCGACAAAGAAAAAGGTTTTGGCTGGGAAGAGGGGCTTTTTACAGATGCAGCAGCTAACCAGGGGCAGGTGAAAACTCTTGCCGAGGCGGCTGGCTATTTTGTTGAAGGTAACAATGAAGAAGCTTTAAAAGTGCTTGCCGCTGCTATAGCTGATGAAATTCCGGTGATCAAGTCGATAAAAAAAGCAGGGGAAGTAGCGGCCAAAGTTGTGAGTCATAATATCGATGTCTGGAAGCACCAGGAAGTTGAAAAGGCTTACCGGACCTACCGCGACGGTGCCAGTGGAGGATGGTTGGGCCGTGATGTTGACCCCGGCGACTGGGACCAGCTGCTTTCTCAAACCGGAGGCAGGACAGGCGACGGAGCCTTCAGACAGGTACGTATAGATTATATTAAGAACTGGTGTGACGCCCGCGGCATTGATCCAAACAGTTTAAGCAGGGATGAGTACGTTCGGCTCGGGGACCAGGCCATGGAAAATTTGAAGCAACAATTTGATACTCGGAGAATCCGGGAAGCGGAAATTGCAGAAATCAGAGCGAAAGATATGGCTTTAATTGAACTGCTCGAAAAAAAGGGCTTGCTGGCCCGCGAGTTCAAGAACCCCATGTATACAAGCCGTACCGAAAATTATCCCGATCTTGAAATGCTCTTAAATCGTTGTTTAATTATGGCTGAGCGCATAAAAAGTGAAACCGGGCGCATGGAAATTGTCGACGCTGTGGATCGGGATAGAGCTGACCCCCATGATCGCGAAAAGATGATTTCCAGGCAGGATGTGGCCGACTTAATCTGGACCTACTATTATAATGGTGAACAAGCTTACCGGGACCTTATGATCGAGAGGAAGCTGGTAAAAGAAGATAATAAAATAGATGACCAAGACCTGAAGGATGATGAAAATAGGGACGAACCGGAACTGCTTCTCCTGGCAGTTCCAAACCTGACCGGGCAGGATCGAAGCAGCGCCGAACAGGATCTGAATAATATGGGACTGAGCGCTAATGTTTCAACTGAGAGCCATGATAGTATCCAGGAGGGTAAAGTGATCCGCCAGCAACCTGCCGCCGGAACGATGGTGCCCCCTGGAAGCAGTGTTAGTTTGATCGTCTCCAGCGGTTTGGCTCGGTTAACTGTCCCGGACGTGATCGGGCAGGAGGGAAATGCTGCGGTGCGGTTGCTTGACCAGGCAGGTTTTAAATATCTGGCGGCCCTCGATCATCATGAAAGTGTGGCGGCGGGTTTTGTTATAGATCAGCATCCGAAGGCTGGTACAGAGCTCGCTCTTGGCAGTACTGTTAAAATACTGGTTTCGCGGGGACCAGAAATCAAAACACCTGCACAATCAACTATACCGGAGCAATCGACACAGCCGGCACAACCAGTGCAGCCTGAGCCTCCTACCGGTATCCCTATTAATGGAACTTTTTCACCTCAATCCGGAGGATTCTTTAAGGATTTATCAATATCATACAGTGTTAGTGGCGCAGTTGCCGCTAAAAGGGAGCCGGACAGTATTAGTCAGACTACAGCTTTTCGCCGCTACTCCGGGGTGAAAGTCAGCCAGGGAGCCACGACGGTAACCCTTTCTGGCACTGTGGGCGGCAGCGCTTTTGCCGAGGCACAATACCAGGGCAGGGTAATCGTCGAAATCGCAGTTGCGGATAAAAGTGATAAGCAGGATTTTTGGGTGGATTCCGGACCGGGCAGTTTTAATGTTTCTGTCCCGGTATCAGCAGCAGATGTTGGAAAGCCAGTCTATTTCAGTGTTAAAGGGGGCACGTACTGGCCTAACGGGTTCTTTAATATCAACCTAAATGGCGGAAATTAATACCTAAAAGGCTATAAAGCAGCTAAGTCAAGTGATTTAGAGTGCGGTCGAAATATTATCATAAAGACTATTAAAGTAACTGGTAACTGTGTTGGCAGTGTAATTTGCTGTTTAGCAGAAATAATCAGGGTTTGTCCAGCAGTCCCTTCTATCGGTTGCTGAACTAGAAATAAAACCTGTTTGCTAAATCATGGAGTTTCAGGAGTAAAACCATTTATCTAGTAATTCGTGCTTCACATCATAAGTATAGTGGCCAATGGGAGGGCAATTCTTATATTTAGAGCATTTAATGCCTAAGCCTTTCTGTAAAAAGACCCGCCCTGATTATGTGTGCTCTGCTTTTTTTGATTTTTTTAAACGTGCCCATCGTAAAGCAGGTGTTTAAGATGACGGAAAAAGTAATTTATAATTGCCATAATCATATTTTCACACATGAAAATATTCCAAACGGTTATTTCCCAATGTTTTTAGTTCCAGCATTAAGAATAGCTCCTTTGCGTTGGCTCCTAAAAGCAGTTATGAAGCTTGTTATCCCCTGGTCAAAAAATGATAGGGTGCATCGTTACGCTGCTTTCTTGAAAGCAGCATATAGAAATTCACAGGAAGGCAATTTAAAACAATTGATGGGCTATTACCCGGTTGGTAGTAAATTTATAATCCTACCGATGGATATGCATTACATGGGTGCAGGAAAGATAAAGAAAGAAATTGATGAGCAGCACAGAGAACTTGCCGATTTATCCAAAGATAAAAAATACAGTGATGTAATAATCCCTTTTGCCCATATTGATCCAAGAAGGCCAGGCTCTCTCGAGAGACTGGATTCTCTGGTTAATAACGATCATTTCCGAGGGGTAAAGATTTATCCTCCCCTTGGCTACAGGCCAGATAATGATATTCTAATGAAAGATATTTATCCTTACATGCTTAGCAAGAACATCCCGCTTATGGTTCATTGTTCGCCCGGTTTTGTCAAAGCAAAATGGCTAACTAAACAAGAAGCATATGCTTTAACAGATCCTGATAATTACATAAAAGTGATGGACACTTTTCCAGATTTAAGAATTTGCCTGGCACATTTTGGGGGTATAAGTGAATGGAGAAGACATATTAATGAACCAAGAACCTCAGAAAAACATACCTGGCTGAAAAAGGTTATTAATTTTATCAAGTGTGGGATATACCCCAATTTATATACAGATATTTCCTATACAATATTTAACTTTTATGAGAATGTGCCATTATTGAAAATATTACTAGAGGACGAGGTAATTTTAGACCATGTATTATTTGGCTCAGATTTTTACATGGTAGAAAGTGAAAGATATTCAGAAAAGAGGTTTTCCATAGATTTGCGTTTTGCCCTGGGCGAGAGTATGTTCTGGAAAATAGCGAACGAAAACCCAAAGAAATATTTGGGTGAGATATAGATTGATTATAAACTGTTGAAAAAGAGTTTGATATAAATGACAATTAAATTAAGCGTCAGCAATGCAATGACGTATTAAATTAATCTTGATTGAATTATAATCTAAAAAGAATAATGCGATTTTATAAAGGTTGAGTATGCTGCAGGGCAAATAGCATAGTCGCTTTTACTGAGCCGATGACTGGCAAAGCATTTAGCGGGGAATTAGCAGGCTGGTTTATCGGTATCTTTATCCTGGTCATAGCCCTGTTGGTGAGTCTATGGTACCCGCTGGTCAGCCTGATCATCCTTGCGATCAGCCTGATTATCAGCCCCGTCCTGAACTATCTTTCCCTGAGGTATTAGATAGTTAAGCATGAAAGAATAATAAACACTTTTGTCCAGCGGCAGAGATTGCCAGGCCATTCAGGATGTGATGTATGTTAATGATATAACAAAACCCCTTGCTGTCATGCTCCTGCTTTTACCAGATATCTGCCGCTGCCGAATTCATTTTGCGGTCAGTTAAAGTAATTGCATTGTTCCTGCAATGCACGCGGCAGACCCCGCAGCCGTAGCAGAGCAGGGGATCTACATAGACTTTCTCCAGGGCCAGGCTGAAACTTATTGCCCCGAACTGGCAGGCCCTGAAGCAATTCTTACAGCCATTGCACAGATCAGCTTCTACTCCTGCCACGTATTCAGCCCTGAACATGACCGGCAGCGATTTTTTAACGGTTGCCTTCATGGCCATGCAATCATGGTCGCAGTTACAGATTCCGCCAATGAAAGGAGTCATAAAAGTCCAGACAGAATGAAAGAGGCTTTTCTTTTCCAGTTCTTTAAACTGTGTCAGCGCCTCTTTTTTGGGGACAGTTTCAAGGCCTTTGACGTCGGGCCCGGTCAGGTAATCAGCGCCGACTGCCTCTACGATTAACTTCAGCTTTGATGTCTCTGCCGGAACCATGCTTAACCCGTAGCAGTAACGTTCCTCCGTTCCAAGTGCAGCTTGACGGCAGATGCAGGGCAGCCTGACCACAGAATTAACAAAGCTAAAAATTTTCTCCACATCCTCAAGCGGCAGCACCTGGCCGTGGTGCATTCTTTTCATCCGACCTAAAATGGCGGGCTTAATAACAGCCTGCACGAAGCCGGGCATGCGATTCAAAGTATCAAGCAGCTTCATTCTATCTTGTAAGCGCTGGGGATCGCGGAAAAAATGCTGAATATACTTGCTGCGCTTGAAATCGCTCAGTAAATGCTCGGCATAGTTTTCAGCCTTGAGATACCATTTTTTCCCTTCACCATGCTGGTGACAGAACTGGCACACCTGTAATCATCTCCAATTTGCTTGCCACTATAAGACTAAATCTAGTAATCATCAGCTGCCTGCAAGGTTGGTCCGGGAAACTACCCCAAATTGAACGGGTAATGGGAAAGTTTATAACCAACCAATACTTTTCAGGTAATCCCTGGCATGGTTCCTCACATCAACCATTTCCGGGAAATCGTAGAAAAACCGCACCTTATGGTCACGAACCAGGTTTCCCTCGGGCTGATCATGCATTATGAAGAACATAAATGTTTCTGCTATATCTTCGGTTGGGCTGGTTGCAGCGTATCTAGTCACAAAATGATTTTCGTATTTTTCATAGAACGATTCCAGGTAACCCTTCAGCAGAGCCTCGAACTCTTCAGGCATATCTTCTTCACCTTCGAGTTGAAGGCCATATCTATAATAGAAATCAGACCATTCGGGATATATGTCTCTCCAGAAACGCTGGAAAAACAAGTTAAGGTAGGAATCATAAGCAGTATCAAGATCATACTCATAAAGATAATAGGTGACTGGATTAGAATCTTCTTTTTCAACCCAGGCAACCTGATCAGTATTAAGGGTGATGATATGCCCCAGCTCATGAATGATAGTTTCAAATAACAGCTCTGCATTAAGGTTCAGACTATCATCCAGCATATCGACCAGGTCAAGGCTGAAAATGAAAAAGCCCGAGGCGCTTTCTACTTCTTCAACTGATCCTAAAAAGGCGCTGTAGCCGTCGGTGAAGAGTTCAAAAAAGGATATTTGGAGAAGGTATTGGTCAGGAATCAAACCGGCGACTGCTTCCCAGATCAGATCGGCAATATAAAGCTGTTCCTGCGCAGCAGCTAGTTCTTCAATAGTGTAATCAAGGTTATCTTCAAAGTCCGCAAAGCGTACACTGTCAATTTCCGGTAAAATGACCCGGCCAAGAATACCGTCTTGAACCTCAAAATAAGCAATTACCAGGTGGTCAACCTGAACATAGTAGTTCTCAAAATCAAAGGAAGAGAAATCGTAAACTGTTTCAAGGTCGCTTTCGGTTTGCTCGGAATCCAATAAGTCCTGGTAGCTATCGTATTCTTCAGGATGATCTGAGTCGCAGCCGGATGCCAGGAAAAATGAAACTAAAATAAATAGAGTTACAATCCAGGCAAGAATTTTCATATGAACCCCTACTTAAAAATTGAAGAGCTTACATTTCTGTTAAGTTAATAATACCATGAGCAAGCGGAAAGAAAAATGCTAACCCGACCCGTACATAAAGAAATTTATAAGTTATACGATAGCGTGGATGTGCCCACCTGCTGCTAAAACTTTTTATGATGACCAAAAAAATGGGCATTAAAAATAACTGACAAAATAGAAAAAATGTTATTGTGAAAAAATTTAATCAATGTTATAATATTTGAAAACAATAATATATGATGCCAACTTTCCTCTACACCTCAATTAGGCAAGGTTTGGACTGCATTATCAATCTAACCGGCCAGTCCAGGGCCATAATAAGTTGCGGGAGTGATGGCTATATAATTATATCATTCAGTTCTAATGAGTAAATATCGCTGAAATGAATGTCTATCTAATGCTTGCTTCAGGGGTCTTTCCAAATAATGCTATTACATATTCCGCTTTTCCTAGTTTACGGTCTTTAACCCCTCATTTTATACTGCAAAAAGGGCAGGAAAAAAACTCAGCTCTGCTATCGATCACTATCAATTCTTAAACCCATTGTGCTTTTAGTATTTGAGTGTACTTTTTTTAAGAATTGTTTCCACTATGCGCCCATACCAACAGAATAATTATTTTAAGCGGGTTGTTATATTTTTTTAATAAGGCATTGAAAAATTAATTGTTGGGAGGGTTTTAAAATGTCGGATTCCAAAGATTGTCCCAATTGTTCAGCAGAGAATTTGGATGAAGCGGAACAATGTGAGAACTGCAATTTAGTCTTTGATGAGGGTGTCCAGGAAAGTGGCTTGCTGCAGGGGGGTGATGATTTAAAGGCAACTGGTGAATCCCCCCCCATTTCGACTTCTGCTCAGGGTTTGCCTCCGCCCCCGTTTCCGCAATCTGCAGAGAGTGGACTGCCGCCTCCACCTCCGGATTTCCCGATACCGGGCATGGAGGGAGCGGGCCAAAGTAAAAGCAGTTATACAGTCCCGATCGTTATAACTTCTGCCTTAATTGCACTCCTTCTTATCGGAGCGTCTGTTTACTATATTTTTTTCCAAGACACAGATGAAATGGCAGTGCTAGGAGAGGAAATCACGGGTGAAATAGAAGAAGAAGATGAAAATGCGGGAGATGAAGAGGATAACGGTGATAGTCCTGATTCTCCCGGAGTAACCGCACCCGGAGGTTCAGGAAACGGTCCTCCAAGAAACGGTGATCCGGTAAACGGCCCTCCAAGAACTGGTGATCCGGGAAACGGTGATCCTGGAAATGGTGATCCGGGAAATGGCACTCCAGGGCCTGGACCCACTACACAACAGCACGCGATCCTTAGTACCAGCTTTGTACCGCAATCAGGTGCTGTTCTTCCACCGGGAACGCGCGTTAACTACACTTTCAATTACAGCACAAGTTATAGGGGAAATGTTCACATTGTAGCAACCCCAATGAGGGGTGGAGAACCAATACCAAATGCTACGGGAAATCTTTCCGGTAACTTCCCTACAGGACAGGGAAGGGGAAGTGGTTACTTCATTATCCCCGATGGAAGGCCAGTTGATGGGTTTAGAATAAGTATGTATCCAGCTTTTATAAGAATTCAATTCACAATGCTTGACCGGCAGGAATACCCAGTTGACTTCAGGTTCCAAACAGCCATAGCGCCACCGGATGAAATAGCTCCACCTGATCCTGACCCACCGGATGAAATAGCTCCACCTGATCCTGACCCACCGGATGAAGTTGTCCTTGCAAACTCCATCACTGATATAAACTTCAATCAGGCTTTCGGTACTTATGCCACTGGCACATGGATCAACTTTAGCTATAATTACACGAAGAATCACCCGGGTGCTGTTGCTGTCAGTTGCACCGCCCTGTCTAATGGTAATGCGATTAACTTTCCAAATGCCCTATATTCGCCCGCTAGAGGTCACAGTGATCCAGAAGGCATTGGTAGCGGCAGTTTTATGATTAATATTGCACAACCAGTAAACCAACTCCGGTTCAGGATGGTAGCTATCGGCACTACCAATGTCCTTCATACAGAAGTGGTCAATATATACTATAATTTTGAAGAAGGTCAGCCGCAGATTGCAAACTCCATTTCCAACATTCGCTTTAATCCACCACCGGGTACCTATGAACCTGGCACCTATATCTCCTTTAACTATGATTACACGACGAATCACTCGGGAGACGTAAAAATTTTCGGCAGGGCTTTGCGTAATGGAAATGCTATCACTCATGCCTCTTATTCGTCTTCTAATCATAGCTCTCTACAAGGGAGGGGTACAGGCCATTTTAAAAGTAATATTGCACAATCTACCGACCAGTTTAAAGTTTTCATGTATGCGGCAGACACCAATGAACTTCTTCATACAGAAGTGGTCAATGCAAACTATAAGTTTGAAGAAGTTCCTGTGCCTGTGGCCTGCTTCGAAATTAGGCCAAGCACCGAGATAGTGGCCGGAGCTACTGTCGTATTTGATGCAAGCTGTTCGACAGGCACAGGTAATTTAAGATATAGCTGGAATTTTGGCGATAATACGCCGGAAACGGGGCGGTCTTTTAATCCAGAAAGAAGCCATACATACAGCCACGCCGGTCTTTACGAAGTGAAACTAACTCTCTGGGTAGACGATTCTATAGCGAAGACGGAAAGAGGGTGGGTTTATGTACTGCCTCGAGATTTTCCCCGAGCCTGCTTTGAAATGATTCCAGAAAGCATTATCGACCAAAACAGTACAACTGTAACAAATGACCCGGCGATGGCTGCAGTATATGTCGGCGAAAAAGTCCGTTTCGATCCGGACTGTTCCTCGGGTGCGATAATTAGTGCAACTTGGAGCATTGTCTGCCAAAGAACCGGGCAGACAATTCACAGCGAAGATGTCAGCTTAGTATTTGTCCCATATGTTCAAGGTATTTCTTACGTATTCAGTAAAGAAGGTCGATATGATGTGACGCTGAAGGTTGCGGATAGTTTTGGTAACCGGTATGAAAGGAAAGAGCAGATTCTTGTCCTCAATCCGCGGTGAACCGGTTTTTAGCAATCAGGTCCGGTGTACGTTAAAACGGCAGGCCGAATAGCTTTTAAAGATAGTAAGATTAGCAACTTTAAGCTTTCAGGCTTTGTTTATTCGGATTAGCCTGTGCTGTTTTGAGGGTCTGCACGGCCTGACGTTAGCGGTAGGAAACAGTCCAGGGCCTGGGCTAGATATTCAGGCCCTTTTAAACAATGCATGCAGGGCAGGATATATTTGTATTTAATGCTTTGATTATTAACCAGTATCGGAGCTTTATTTCGCCATGGAGTTCAGGATGATATGAATTTTGCTTGTGGTCACCTGTGTTTAGACGCCTTTTAGACTTATAAAAAAGCAGGTTAGGAGCTCAGCAGGTTATGAACGGCCCTGTAATAGCGCTGCCATCCGGTTTTCAACCTCGTTCTTTTGCGAGGCTTAAATAATCAAGAAAATATGTGCAACTGCAAATGTTTTACTTGTGCTCTGCCACTCAGGTGATTTTGATCATTAAAGATTGAGGAGGGATTATTCGATGTCCTCACAATGGTATCTCTACAAAGAAGATCAGCTACAGGGACCCTTTAGCTGGGAAGAACTTTCTCTGAAATCCGGAGACGGCACTATCGGGCCGGATGACCATATCTGGTCAGAGGAAATAAAGAACTGGACCCGGGCTGACCAGATAGAGGGCTTGTTCGACTCAAAAGGAGGATCAACAGTCGAACCGCCGCCAATTGGAGAGTCTGCAACTGTTCCACCGCCTGCCTCCGGTTCCCCCCCGCCACCCCCAAAAGCGAGTGTCGGTCCGCCCCCGCTGCCGGGAGCTGCAGGATCGGGTCCGCCCCCTATTCCTCAGGCCGGGATGGCTATTCCACCTCCGCTTTCCTCAGGATCGGGTCCGCCTCCCCTGGATCATACGCTTGCGGGGCCAGGGGTATCAGCACAAACTAAAAGCATTTATACCATTCCAATTTTGGTTGTTTCCGCAGTTCTCTTTATTACCTTTTGTGGTGCAGCCTTATATTATATTTTCTTCCAGGATGGATTGGAAGTGGCAGTGGTAGAAGAGTTCGAGGAAGAAGAAGTCACAGCTGATGCAAGTGAAAATGATTTTGATTCCGATCATCTTGAAAATGGAGATGCGGTTGATGATTGGGACGATGGTGATGACCCTGACTTTCCCGGCGATCCCACACCCGGCACTCCTGCACCCGGTTCAAACGGCTCTGGCGATCCAACTCCTGGTAGATCCGCTACCGTTACCCCAGCACCCGGAGAGACTGTACCAGTTGAAAC
>SLQM01000101.1 GCA_007131435.1 Syntrophomonadaceae bacterium | reverse complement strand
CATAAAATTAAGGATGGCAGAGATTTTTACTGGAAGGAACTGATGGCCGAAGCCGGCAATGATTTTACACCGGAAGTTATGGATGCTGAAGATCCTTTATTTATCCTTTACAGCAGTGGGACTACCGGAAAACCGAAAGGAATATTGCACACGACAGGCGGTTACCTGGTTGGAGTCAATGCAACCTACCGTAATGTATTTGATCATCACCCTGATGACATATACTGGTGTACAGCGGACATCGGCTGGATTACCGGGCACAGCTATATTGTTTATGGCCCGCTTTCAAACGGCTCTACAATTTTTGTATATGAAGGAACTCCGGACTATCCACACCGGGATCGTTTCTGGGAGCTGATTGAAAAATATAAGATTACAGTATTCTACACTGCCCCTACTGCAATCCGGTCCTTCATGCGCTGGGGAAACCATTTTCCGGATGGACGCGACTTATCAAGCCTCAGGCTTCTCGGCTCAGTGGGCGAACCAATTAACCCCGAAGCCTGGCTCTGGTATCATGAACACATAGGCAAAGGGAAGTGCCCGATTGTCGATACATGGTGGCAAACTGAAACCGGAATGATTATGATTACTCCGCTTCCGGGTGTGACCCCGCTGAAGCCTGGATCTGCCACTAAGCCTTTCCCCGGCGTGGACGCAGATGTCATTGACGACCAGGGCAAGCCTACCGAACCAGGACAACGAGGCTACCTGGTTATTAAGTCTCCCTGGCCTTCCATGCTGCGCACTCTTTATGAAGATCCAGAGCGCTATGAGAATACTTACTGGAAACAATACCCGGGAATTTATTTTACAGGGGACGGCGCATGGAAAGATCAACATGGCTATTTCTGGATCATGGGCCGTGTTGATGACGTGTTGAACGTTTCCGGCCACCGGATTGGCACAATGGAAGTTGAAAGCGCACTTGTTGATCACAAGTCAGTTGCTGAAGCAGCTGTAATTGGAAAAGTCCATGAAATAAAAGGGCATGCCATTACTGCATTTGTTACTCTGAAAGAAGGGGTAGAAGGAAGCGATGATCTTGTGCAGGAACTTAAGCAGCACGTGGGCAAAATGATTGGCGCCATAGCCCGTCCTGAAGAGATATTTTTTACCTATGAACTACCAAAAACCCGCAGCGGGAAAATTATGCGCCGCCTGCTTCGAGATATTGCTGAAAAAAGAGACCTTGGCGATGTTACAACCCTGATGGATCCACAGGTTGTGGCTGCGATTAAAGACGGTTACAAGGAAACATAGTAGATATGTTTAATTGATGGAGTTTATGGTTACAAGCAGGGGCCCGCTAAATGCGGGCCCCTTTATTCGGAAGCTAAATTACATGAGCGGTTTGAAAACATTACATTAATGAACCGCTATAAAGTTAGACAACCTTTACACGGGCAAACTTACGTTTGCCTACCTGTAATACCTGTTCTTTTTTTTCTTTTAATTCAAGATCAATCGATCCAACAGTTTCACCGTCCATTTTAACGCCATTTTGCTGAATCATGCGGCGGGCTTCACTTTTACTGGAGGTTAAGCCAGAGCCGACCAGGACATCAATGATACCAACCGGGGAATTATATTCAAAAGCCGGCATTTCTTCGGGGATCTGACCTTTCTGGAAAACCTGTTTAAAACGTTCTTCCGCACCCTCGGCCGCCTTCTGCCCGTGATAAAGTGCAACAATTTCTCTGGCCAGCCTCATTTTAGCATCTCTTGGATGGATCTTGCCGCTTTTAATACCACCTAATATTGAGTTTACCTCTACTGATGGCAGCGCAGTAGCCAGGTTATAATATTCCGGCATCAGATCGTCTGCTATAGACATAGCCTTGCCATATATCTGGTCCGGCGCTTCGGTTATCCCAATATAGTTTCCAAGGGATTTACTCATTTTTTGCACACCATCAAGCCCAACCAGGATAGGCATGGTAAATGCAACCTGCGGTTCATGGCCATATTCACGCTGGAGATGTCGGCCCATCAGCAGGTTAAATTTTTGCTCTGTTGCTCCAAATTCGATATCTGCCTTGATGGCAATTGAATCATAGCCTTGCATCAGGGGGTAAAAAAACTCATGAATACTGATCGCAACATTTTCCCTATAGCGCTGCTGAAAATCTTCCCTTTCCATCATCCGCGCTACTGTAAGGGTGGAAGCAAGCTGTATCACATCGGCAAAGGTAAGCTTTGCCAGCCATTGACTGTTAAAAACCATTTCAGTTTTACCGGGATCAAGGATTAAAAATATCTGCTCCTGGTATGTTTTTGCATTTGCAAGAACCTCTTCCCTGGCGAGCTGCTTTCTTGTCTCAGATCGGCCGGTAGGATCTCCTACCATGCCCGTAAAATCTCCGAGGATGATTATAATATGATGGCCCAAATCTTGAAATTGCCTTAGTTTGTGCAAAACAACTGCATGCCCCAGGTGTAAATCTGGTGCAGAAGGATCAATCCCTAGCTTACAGCGAAGCGGTTTATTTTCAGCAACACTTTTTTCAAGCTTTTTCTTAAATTCCTCTTCAACAATTATTTCTGCCGTATTTTCTGCAAGAATTTCAAACTGTTCCGCTGCACTTAATTTATTCATAAAACTACCTCCATAACCCTAACAGTTAATTAACTCTGTTATTTTACCATAACTTGCCCTTAATAAGATATGTTTTAGTAAACTACTGCGCCCTCAGCTGCTCGCGTACCATAAAAAACAGGCATTAAACCAAATTCTCTTTCATACGATTCACTTACAGTATGTTTTAGTTTATTTATAATATCCTGCCTGGCAAGTACTATAATAGAGCCACCAAAACCTGCACCTGTCATCCTGGCCCCTATAACCCCTTCGACAGCAGAGGCCTGGTCAACGAGAAAATCCAGTTCAGGCGAGCTGACATCATAAAGATCCCGCAGTCCTGCATGGGAACGCTTCATGAAGTATCCAAAGTCATCAAGGTTCCCTTCGTGGAGGGAGTTGACAGATTCTATAACCCTGGCATTTTCCTCAATAACGTACCTGCTTCTTTTATACAGGTGCGGCGGGAGCTGCACTTGAACGTTTTTTAAATCACTAATAGAAATATCGCGCAGTGACTCTGCTTCAAGATTCAAGAGTTCACCGATTCTCTTAACTGCCGTTTCACATTCTTCTCTTCTTTTATTATAGGCAGAAGTTACAAGAGATCTTTTTACCCTGCTGTCAACAATCACCAGTTTATAGTCTCCTAAGTTAAAAGACACATGCCTGTAATCAAGGTTACGGCAATCGATAAACAGGGCATGATTGCTTTCTGCCAGGGCCACCGCAAATTGATCCATAATCCCGCATTTTACCCCTACAAAATCATTTTCTGCCCGATGGCTGATCAGCGCTATCTCTTTCAAGGAGTGGTTAAATCGTCCGGCTGTTGATAACGCCAGTGTCATGGCAACCTCCAGGGCTGCTGAGGAACTTAAACCTGCACCGAGCGGAATATCACTTTTTATATGTATTGTGGAGCCGATAAATGGATAACCATCTTCTTTTAAAACCCAGTATACGGCTTTTATGTAATCAAGCCAGCAAGGGTTCTCCCGGGGGGGGATTAAATCTTCAGGCCCAAAACTTGCTTCCTGTTTAAAATTTTCTGCGATCACCTTTACTCTTAACTGGTCTTCCCTGGTTAAAGTGAGCTGAAGATTAAGGTCAATTGCAACGGGCAAAACAAATCCCTGGTTATAATCTGTATGCTCACCGATTAAGTTAACCCTGCCGGGGGCACAAACTCTAATCATAAATTCATCTCCCGTGATGGCAAATGTTTTAAAACACATAAAGACTATAATTGTTCACATTCTCAGCATCTCTTTCGTGCCACAACGGCATATGCTAAAATAGTGT
>SLQM01000221.1 GCA_007131435.1 Syntrophomonadaceae bacterium | reverse complement strand
TTCAAAGCATCTTCCGAGGTAACCCTGTTAATGATCAAGCCAATTTCATTAAATTTTCCAGAAGTTGAAGCAACCCGGTGCACTGTTTCAGCAACGCGCAGCCCTTTTTGAGAAAGATCAGTAACAAGAAAGAGCCTGTTGACGCTTGATACCACTCTCCTGTTAACCTGTTCTACCCCCGCTTCAGCATCAATTAAGGTCAGGTCGAATTTACCGGAGAGATATTCTATGGAAGCGCGGAGGAAGGCATTAACCTGGCAGTAGCATCCTTCTTCTTCCGGGCGGCCTACTGCAAGAAAAGCAATATTTTCATATTCAGTTAATGATTCGAGCAGCCTGTAATCAACTGAAGCTGCAAGGCTGCTGGTGTCGCTCTTCTTCTCTTTGACTGCCGCTACTACCTCTTTGCGCAGATCATTAATCGTTTTTTTGATCGGCAGTGAGAGAGCTAAAGATAGGCCTCCTGTTGGATCAGCATCAATCACCAGGGTTTTTAAATCTTTATTTTCAAGGGTCAGGCGGGTAAAAAGCGCAGCAAGTGTTGTTTTACCAACACCACCTTTCCCGCAAAAAGCAATTGAGCTGTTCATAAACCTGATCTCTCCTCCTGTAAGCGCCGGTGAATATCCTTTAAAGCACCCACTTCGTCACATACTTCCCTGTAGTCACAGTCTTCACAATTAAAATTCAGGTCTTCATGAATTTTAACCAGCGCTTCCAAAATCCCTGAGGAGCTTGCTGCCGCTTTTTGTAAAAAGGGCTGATATGTCAAGCTCTCTGCAGATATAATTATTTCAGCCCCTTTTACTGCAGGTAGGCTTTGAAACTGGTTGAGTAAAGTACAGCCGCAGCGCATCAGGTTGAATCCGCTTTTTAGCGCCTGATCACTAACCCTGTACCATATTCTTTGCCGGTCCGGCCAGAAACGGGTTGATACATCCTTTAATTTGGCTCCCAGCAGTGTATCCAGGAGCAGCTGGTAAGTTTCATATTCATCTTGAAAATCACCGTAAACCATGATTACCTGCGCAAAAGGAAGTTTTATATTTTTTGTTTCGTTTATATCAGGCCCAACCAGGGAGACCTGTCCTGGGCTAATTACCCCATCTTGTTCTGTCCAGAGGATCATGAATAGGGAACCTTCTGCACCACCCAACTCCAGGCCCGTATCAGCCTGCAGCACCAGGGATGTCTCCCGGGGCCAGGATGACATCAAGCTGCAGTTAGATCTTTTTAGTACTTTTCTTTGATCGGCACCTGTCAGATAATGTTTAATATATTCTAGCGGTTCCCTGAATAGCTCCATAGTTAAATTACTCCTGCTGCCCCAGAAGGGCAGCTCCGTAAGCAGCCGCGTATCGCGGATCTATGGGAAAAAGCTGATAAGTCCCGGGCAGTTTCTCCTCCAAAATCCTTGTAATGCTTTTAAATAGAGCTACGCCCCCGGTGACAGTATAGTTTTCAACCGGCCCAAAACGCAGTGCCTGTGATATGATAATGCCGGCCGTTGATTCGCACACCCCGGCAATAATATCGGCAACCGCCTCACCGGAATTGACATGAGATATTATTTCGCTCTCGGCAAAAACAGCGCACTGGGTGCTGACGGTGACTTTATTAGCTGCCATTGACACAGTATAATCAAACTGCTCCATCTTCACACCGAGAGCTGAGCCGATAACCTCAATAAATCGGCCTGTGCCAGAAGCACACTTATCATTGCGCATGTAGTTAACTACATCTCCTTCCGGGGTGCTGAGTACTCCGGTTATACTTTGGCCACCTATTTCCAAGGTTAACTCTGTAGCTGGCAGAAAAAACCGGGTGGCTGCAGCCAAGCAGGCAAGATCATCTTCAAGAAAGTCAGCTTCTTCAACTAGCTCTTCGCCCTGCCCGGTACTTATGACTGCCTTTACATCTTTTATTAAAACACCACCCTTGTCTAACAAGAGCTTGATCATGGCTGTATTTTCAGCTGCGATGTCTCCACTGGTATCACGTAGCGCAGTTGCAAGCACACGGTCATCATTTAATAATACAGCCTTGGTAAAGAGACTGCCCACATCAATACCGATGGTGATCATTGTTTCCCCTCCGCAAGGCGGCGGGCGATCAGGGCTGCACCCAGCGCACCAACAAGCTGTGAATCCAGGTCATATGTGATCATTTTCAGGCCCATCAATTTTTCCAGCTCCCGTCGAACAGCCTGATTTTTAGCTACTCCGCCAGTCATGGTAACCTCTTTTTCAATCCCAACCCTTCGAACCAGGGCCATCACCCTTCCGGCCATGGTTCGGTTAATACCGGCTGCCAGGTCTGCTAAGTCTGCTCCCCGCTGCAGATAATGATGCACTTCTGTTTCACAAAATATGCTGCAGCGGCTGCTCATTTCAATTACCTTCTGGGTTTTAAATGATAGCGGACCAATTTCTTCAACACTAACCCCCAGGGTTTTGCTCATCACGTCAAGGAAACGCCCTGTTCCCGCTGCACACTTATCGTTCATCACAAAGTTAACCAGTTCGCCCTCCTGGTCGACACGGATCACCTTGGCATCCTGGCCACCAATATCAATAATAGTCCGCACACGGGGCATTATCCACCATGCCCCTTTTCCATGGCATGATATTTCACTTATATTTTCATCAGCCAGTCCCTCTTTCTGGATCTGTTCGCGACCGTAGCCGGTACTGACGCAATAAGTTAAATCTTGATGTTGAAGGTTCTTTTCCTGCAGGGAGGCTCCAATCACAGCTGAAGCTGAATCTATGGGATTTGAACTGACGGGCATGCTTTTATAAGCATAAAGGCTATTTTCATTTAGGATTACAGCCTGGGCGGTGAGGGAACCAACATCTATTCCGCCATAGAACATTTATCCTGCCTCCTTCAAACCTGAAACCTGACATAATGCTATAGCAAATACCGCTTCTGTTGCGGCTTCGGCTTAGAGATGTAAAAGCTGAAAGGCTGACTAAACAGTGTCCTTGATCTTAGGACGTCTCCTGCGGCCGCTTTTATTGATTACATTATTAACAAATTGTTCTACTTCTTCCTGGATCACGCTCATCGGAGTCATCGATCTAATCCATGAATCGCCCTGAAGCCCGAGAGTTGGAACCCCGGTTCTTTTTAATACTTCATTGCGGGTTATAGAAAAAACACTCCAGGTTTGCTTGCAGGAGTGGTGGCCGCAATAGATTGTGCCGTTTACACCCCACTCCCTGATAATATAGACAATATCTTCTATCCAGCGCTGGGACATGGAAGCAGCTCCCATTTGCCTTGTCATCACGTTATTCCAGGCGCTTCTGATCATCCCATCGAGGATAGTTTCCCGGGAAGTAAGGTCAAGGGGTTCCGGAAATGCCCACTGCAGGGCATCTCCCATATTGCTAATCCGCCGTTCTTCCATCCAGTCGTAAAACTTGACCAGGTCGTAATAGTAACTTAAGTATATCCAGAGCACCCTTGCTCTTTCTTCCCTGCTGCCGTAATCCGCGCTTTCTAAATTTTGCCGGGATACTTCCATGCAGGCTTCAAGGGTTTTAATCCCTTCATCACGGCCCCACATGGAAAAACGGGTAGCGCAGACAAACAAGGAAAAGATACCCGGTACCGGGCAGGGAACCTGTTTTTTCAGCTCCCAGAGGTCGTGGTATAGCTCAGTGCACCGGTTAACTTTTTCTGCAACAGCTCTCAAATTTTCCAACTTCAGTCCTTCACCGGCCAGCTCCTCCAGCTGCCGAATCATTTTGAGGTAATTATTTTTAAAAAATTTAAAACCTCGTTCAGTATTATCCGGCGGCTTTTCCAGGGCAATCTGCGGCAGGGCCAGCAGCAGGGAGACAAACTCATGAGTTTTAGAATTAACATCACAGCTACCAACACAGCCCGATATAATGGCATCGGGTTCGAAATCGATCCCGGAAAGCATGGATCCTAAATCAATCGTATTGGCTGAACAAAGGTGGTCCGGCAATCCCAATCCCATGGCATATTCCCAGTACCTTTCTCCCTGGCCTTCCAGTGAAACAACGCCCAGGGTAGTCAGGACCTCGGTCGTAATTGGAGCCAGGTTATCGAAAGCATGAATGATTTCCGGGGGGAAGTTAAAGGGCGCCAGTACAACTTTTTTGCCCTGCTCTTTAGCTGTCGCCGTATCATTTAAGGCTGCGGAAAGCATTTGCAGAAAAGGCATGGACGCCTGCTGGATGGCAGGCTTGAGCAGCGAGCGCATACTATTGGCACTATCCGCTGGCAGAACTTTGAACAAACCTTCCAGCTCTTCTTCGCTTATTTGCTGCGGCAGCTTTTCCAGGATGCTGAACAGGGCATGAACGCGGCTGAAAAGGCCGGTGGAATCTTTTCGTTGCAATACAGCGCTTTTATCCATTTCCTATCACCTCTTCAGCTGTTCTAAGAAAGCCTGGACCCGGGTTTTTATCCGCCCAATATCCGCCCCTGCTCCATATTCTTTTTCCAGCAGCATCACCGGCAGGCCCTCTTTTTCAAGATCCATCTTCAGTTTAACATTTTCAATCCCATGCAGGTCGCAGAATTTGTTGTGAAAGAGCACTGCACCATCAGCTTTTGACCGGTTTATAAGATTAAAGATATAGTCCTTGCGGTTGGAATAGCTCATAAACATCCGTGGACAAAGCAAGTTATTTAAGTATGTTTCTGCTAACCGTTTCACCGGTTCAGCAGCAGCAGCTTCCCTCAAAAATACGCGGCCACCAAAACAAAATGAATCAGCTACCATCAATCCGCCCAGCTTCTCCAACTCGTTGACCAGGCTGATCTCATCTGTTGCTGCCCCGCCCATGAAGATACGCGCCCTTACATCAAGCGCTTTCCGGTTTTTAATCTCTTCATTAAAACTATCGAGCAATTGGAGATAATCTGCTGCCGGCATGGAACCTTCGGCTACTATCAGAGCCATAATTTCATGACCATATAACTTAATCTCGCCTTCCCAGCGGCTTTCATAAATCTGTTTCATAAGCAATGAAACCCGGTCCTGCATTTCAATTGCCCCCTGCAGTTTCTGATCATCAATCCCTGAAGCAAAATGTTGATTAAGGGCCGAAATTAAAAGTTCAATCTCCTCTTTAAACCACTGCAGGGAATCCTGATCAATAAGATGTGGGACCCTGATATAGTGAAAGAAGGGCCTGGGAACAGCATGCTGCCAGTTTTCAAACATTCCTCTCAGGTGATCACAGCCATTGGTTTCGATTATTCCATCAAGGAAGTTATAGCTGCCCTCAAGCCCCAGCTGCAGGCAGGCCCGGCAAAAGCCACAGTTAAAACGTGACAGGTATGCATCGGCCATACTTGTATCTCCCCGGCCAAGCGCCTTGATCCGGTAAGGGAAAATACCGGCAGCATCAAAAACTTCCCGCGGTGTTGAAAGACAGACATAACCGATTATTTTCTGCCCGGAAGCCCGGGCTGCTTTTACATAGTCATTTTCTATTGTGGTGGTAATATTTTTCAATATCTCCACTTTAGCCAGTGCTCCCTTCTCTTTTTCCCACTTTTTTAAATGAACCTTTAAGTGCACCCCAGAAAATATTGACAAATGACTTGACCACGGAACGTGATAAACGCGGATTCTCAGCCAGGCTGGCGGAGAGTTGTCCAGATGTATTGATTAAGAAAGCAGAAACCTGATCCTGGTCGAGACGGTTTAGAAAAATCGATAAAATATTATACTGCAACTGATGCAGCTGGTCTTTATCGACCGCTTGCAGGAAAGAAACTGCCGCTTTTTCGCACAGCTCCGGATTTTCAGCGAAAATGCGATTGCATAAAGTTAGCAGGCCATTTACCAGTTCAGCACTTCCTGGTGTTTCGCTATTTAAAAAGGGATTTGTGAATTGAGCAAGGCTGCCAGGGGACAAATCATTTAAATGATCAAGCATATAGCACACACCGCGCATGCTGGCAGAAGTGCCCTGCACCATGGCAGTTAAAAGAGCAGCTGTAAGCTCCGGTTTCTTTGCCGCTGTATCAACGGCAGCATATAAAATTGTTTCCAGATCTTCACCGAGGGCAAGCAGGGCGCCTGCGGCCGCTTCATGATCAAGATCTTGCAGCGTTTCCTCCATAATTTTTCCTGCTACCTGGCGAAAGCGGGGTTCGCTGCCCCCCAGGACAGCGCTTCCCTCGTGAGTACTCCTAATCAGGCGGTTTATATTATTGATAATAGAAGCAATTTCACCAGTTTCAATATCGCTTGCCAGGTTAAATACTGCACTGGCTAAAATTTCCGAAGGGTAATTCAACTGTTCAAGTGAACTGGCAGTCAGTTTCAGAGTATGGTTCAATAAGGGTGGAATGATATTAACAAGGTTGGCAAAGGCAACGGGATCGCTGATTATTCCTGCTGCAGCGCTTTCTAACAGTGGATAGCTTCCTTCAAGATGCTTTTTAAAAGAAACACGGACTTTGCCAAAATCGGTGGATTCAATTGTTTCCCGGATAACCTTAATCTTTATTTCCTGCTGCAGTTGATTGTAACCTGGGCTATCAGCGGAAGTACGATTAAAAGCAGCAAGTAAGGGTGTATAAGCCGCGGGTAAGGCAGCCACGCTTTTCATATCCACCTTACGAGCCATTTCGGAAGCGAACTGGCGCAGCAGTTCAGGAGGAACATTTTGCAGCTGCTTCCCCATTTCGTCAAAAAAAGCGATCACAAAATTCAGGCTGCGGGGAAGTTGGCCGATTAGTCCGAAGGAGAATGCAGAGTCACTCCAGAGCAGCAGCCTGGCAAGTTCGCGTGCATTTTCCGGTTCCAGGTATTCCAGGTTCGATAAAACCAGGTCTTTTAGTTCGGCATTTTTCAGCTGTTCTTCAAGCTTGGGGTTAATTAAAGCTGTACGCCTGGGGCGCTTTTGTCCTTCTTCCAAAAAAGCTCACCCTTTATTATAATGTTTTACAATCAAAAAACCAGCGTGCAGTCTCCATCTGGCAGAGCTGTTTGCCGCCCATCCAGAGCTGTACTATCTTGATATCCCGCCAATGTTTCTCCAAATCACGCGCACGGTCACTGCCGCCGCTTTCCATCAGGTTCATCACCCTGCCAAGATCTTCGACCGCACGGTCACAGGCAAAATATTTATAAGCGCGTCCCTTTGCAACAATTTCATCACTCCAGCGCGGGCCGTAAAGTTCAGGTCGGTCTAACATGCGGGCATACTGGTAGCCTATAATGCGAATTATTTCAATATCTTTTACCAGGTCGGCCAATACAGCAGCAACTGCATCATGCTCCTTTACAGGCAGGCCGCGGTAGAGGTTGCTATTACAAAAGTTTTGCAGGATTTCAAAAACATTCATCATTGCCCCGCAGACAAAAGCAATGCTGCCCAGGTTACCGAAGGAGATCACTTCTTTGAAATATTTATAATCATCTCCGGGTCCGCAGGCACGGTAATATTTTGGCACACGAACATGATCGAACCAAACATCGCTATTTTTATCGGCAGCCATACCGGCCTTCTGGTAAGAGTTGCCCTGGGTTACCCCGGGCCTGTCAGCGGGGACAAAGATAAAGGCAAAATCATTCAGGTCTTTGGAGCCGGGCCTGGTGGTACAGACAACACCAAAAAGAGAGCATACTCCGCCGCTGTTAGTGGGCCATAGTTTATGCCCATTGATAATCCAGTCATCGCCGTCCAAAACTGCCGTAGTTTCAATGGTAGAGCCTTTGATTATTTCCATATTTTCGATGTCAGCGCCGCCCTGCGGTTCGGTCATTGCATTGGCGGCAAAAACAGCTTTATTTGTATTGCAGAAAAGAGGGGCAAATTCTTCACAGAGGCGTCGGTTAAGATGAGGTTCATTACAGATCATGATCAGGGGCCAGAAAGTGACACCGAAAGCTACAGCAATTCCAGAATCGGCACGGGCCACTTCTTCCATCAGTCGAAAGGAAGCTGAGGCAGTATAGTGGGAGTGCCCAAGCCCCCATCCACCAAGGTCCTCAGGGAATAAAACCCGCTGCAGGCCAAGTTCGCCCATCAGCTTATCGAATGCCGGTTCAATCAGACGGTGTTCTTGCCAGTCTTCATCATAGCGCTGCCGGTAAGGAATAACCTCTTTATCTGCCCACTGGCGTACTATTTTACCGAAATAGTCATCGATGGGTGAAATGTATTCCTTCGGCCTGGTAAAATCATCTATCGATGGCATATCAGATAGCCCTTCTTTCTTTACAGTTTTTGAGAATTGTAAAAATACCGGGCCAAATCCATTTTATTTAGTTCCCAACTGCCAAGATGTACCTGGATCGTTTTAAGGTCTCGCCAGTAACGCTCAAGGTTCCACTCCGTTGCATACCCTGCCGAGCCCATCAGTTCCATGGCCTGGTTCATTACTTTCTCTGCAGTTTGCGTGATATGTGAAACTACACTGAGAGCCGGGACATATAGATTTTCTCTTTCAATATGGCTGTAGCTGTCCGGACTAATAAACATAGCGGCAAGTTGATATAGAAGCAGACGGCTGAGCATAATATCGTGGCCAATTTCAGCCATGACTGATGCTGTAAGCGGGTTTTCTTTGAACAGGTTGCCTTTGCCCTTAATTACCCTGGTATCACCCCACTCCCTGATAATTTCAAAAACGGCAAAAAGGGAGCCCATACTCACCGCAGAGATATTAAGATAAAACCAGGAAAGCATGTGGCTCAGGCAGTCTTCACCACTGAATATTATATTTTCCCTGGGAACTATAACATCATTTAAAGTAATATCTGCATTATTACTGGCTGCCAAACCTGTTTTTAAAAAAGGTTCGTCTCTAATAAGGCCTGGACTGTCGCCGGGAACCAGGATTAATACCGGTCCATCTTCAGCTTCAAGAGAGCAGAGCACGCCAAAAAACGAGGCGTCGCGACCAGAATTCAAGGGACGCATTTCCTGGCCGTTGATCACCAGGTTATCATTATCATAGCGGGCCACGGCAGGTAAAGCTTTGCCCCTGAAAAAAGTTGTTACCGCAGGATAATTATCCATTGCATAGGAAGGCAGGACAAGTGAACCGATTACAGGCTGATCACTTTGACAGAAAAAAGGGGCAATACGCTGACAAAGATCTTCTTTGCGGTTGTACTCGAAATTAATGCTGCTGCAAAGGGTTAATGTAACTGCAAGCAGATAACCGATCCCGCAGTCTGCCCTGCCAACCTGTTCAAGAGCCATGACCAGTGTATGGGCAATTTCCCTCCTGTTAAGGCCAATACCGCCACAGCTTTCCGGCCAAGTCATTTTTTGTAATTCCACGTCGACAAACAGCTTTTTCATGGCTGGCAGGAGAAGTTTAACATAATCTTCACGAAATTCCAGGCGTTTAGAAACCAGCTCTGTTTCAGCCCAGCGGTACAGGGTTTGAGCAAGAAGGAAATCGGAATCATCCACACTCCCCAAAGGAAACGGGAAAATTTTAGAACTATCCATTAAACCCAGCTCCTGACTTTCGAAGTGCCTGCAAGTATTAAGTTAAGTTGATTAAATAATTCTACATGATCACCAAACTACCTTCCAGGCTAATAAAGGTTCAGTATTCAAGTGAAAGAAACGCTATATTTCATCATCCTCACCCTCTGGCATTTCTGCCGGGGGGAGGTTTAAGACCTCTTCCACTTCATTTTCCGGAAGCTGTTCAACAGAACGCAACCTGCGCTCCATGGCCCGCGTTCTTGTTTCTGTTGATTCGATTGATTTGCTGGCTGTATCAAGCTGGCGCTTAACCTTGGCCAGGGTTTCGCCAAATTTGCCGAATTCTGTCTTAACAGCGCCCAGCACTCTCCATACCTCGGCTGCCTGTTTTTCGATTGACAGGGTTTGAAAACCCATGCGCAGGCTGTTCAGAATTGCCGTTAGAGTGGTCGGGCCGGCTATCACAACACGATGCTGGTGCTGGAGCTCTTCTACCAGGCCCGGTTGGCGCAGTACTTCAGCATAGAGCCCTTCAGTGGCCAGAAACATGATACCGAAGTCGGTCGTATCAGGAGGGCAAAGATATTTCTCTTTTATATCTTTAGCAGCGCTGCGGATTGTTCTTGCCAGTTCGGTAGATGCTTTTTTTTCAGCATCCAGGTCTGCAGCATCTGATGCATCTAATATGCGAATATAGTCTTCCTGGGGAAACTTTGAATCAATGGGCAGCCAGACGCAGGCCTCGGGATCATCCTTCGGCCCCGGAAGTTTAATTGCGTATTCCACGATCTCACCTGAATCCGGTTTTACTTTTACATTTTTTTCATATTGGTCGCTGGTCAGAACCTGCTCAAGGATGGTGCCAAGCTGAATTTCAGCCCAGGTGCCCCGCGCTTTAACATTGGTTAATACCCGCTTCAGGTCGCCAACCCCTACCGCCAGGTTCTTCATTTCACCAAGCCCGCGGTAAACTTCTTCCAGTCTCTGGCTGACCTGGTTAAATGATTCGCCAAGCCTTTTTTCCAGGGTACTCTGCAGTTTTTCGTCAACGGTTTTGCGCATTTCTTCAAGTTTTTTTTCATTACCATCCTGCATCTCTTTGACCCGGGAATCAAAGGTGCCCCTCATCTTTTCCAGGTCTTCCCGGCTGGAACGGGTCAGTTCTCTCATCTGGGCAGTCATTGTTTCCAACTGGGCCTGCTGATTTTTCCCCATAGCTTCCAGGGTTTTATAGATGTTTTCATTGGTCCGGTTTAAACCCCTGGCTATCTCTTCGCGCAGTTCACCTGAGGAACTGCGGGACTCCTCGCGCCCGGCACGCAGCTCTTGTCGTATTTCCTTACCTGTCAAGTGCATACCCCTATTTGCATTAATCAGCACATAGACTAAAAGCCCCATGTTTAACAAGAGGACAGCGGTTATTACCCACAATAGTATGTCGGCCATCTATACACCTCCCCTGCTATTTATTCGCAACTTGTATACGGTTCTCCTCTAACTTGTAAAGCCGAAGCCGGATAACTGGAAATCAGGTTAAAAAATTAAAAAATCGCATTTTGGGCACCCCATTAATCTTTAATATATACTGAATTAATTGTATAATAGCTGTGCTGGTGCACTTAGCTTGTAATTATTAACCCCGAAAGGAAAAACTGTCATGTGGACTTATGAAAAACCTGATAACCTTGTTGAATGGTGGGCTGAGAGTGAAAAAAAGTATTCTGATATACCTCTTTTTCTTGTTCATAATGACCTTGGAGGGCTTGATTCGATTTCTTACACTGAAATAGGAACCCGGATAGCCAACACCCGGGGCGGCCTGGCTGAACTCGGCATCGGACCAGGTGATGCGGTTGGTATAATTGCCAATAACCGACCGGAATGGGCTGTTCTTGCTTTTGCTGTTTTTGGCCGCCGGGCAAAGTTTGTTCCCATGTATGAAAAAGAGCTCGAAAAAATTTGGAAATATATCATCAGGGACAGCGGGTTAAAATTTTTGGTTGTCTCTAAACCGGAAATTTACCAGAAAGTTAAAGATTTTCCCGCCGAAATACCGACTCTTGAAAATATCTACCTGATTGATTCTGAAGGTGAAAACAGCCTTGCGGCACTGGAAAAAGCGGGTGAAGCTAACCCCGTAGAAGCTCTTGTACCCGGCCCTGACGAGATAGCAGTGCTAATTTATACCTCTGGAACAACTGCCGAACCGAAGGGGGTTTTGCTGAGCCACGGCAATATTACCTATAACGCTTTAACGGGGTGCCGGCTGTTCCCGGAACTGCAGAAAGGCTATGTAGGTATTTCAATGCTGCCCTGGGCCCACTCTTATGCCATTACAGCTGAACTTACTTCTTTTATACATTTTGGCGGAACGCTTGGCTTTATGCGCGATGTCAGCACCCTGGCTGAAGATATGCGCCTGGTAAGACCTCACTTCATAGTATCAGTACCGCGTGTTTTCAACAGGGTTTACGACGTTATCCAAATGCGGATGAGCGATACGGGGGGCTTAAAAAAGAAGCTGTTTGATGCTGCCTGCGAGACGGCAAGGCAAAAACGCAAACTTGCAGAAAAAGGGGTTGAAAGCGCCCTGGTTAACATGAAGCTTGCCCTGCTGGATAAGCTGGTTTTTTCTAAGATCAGGGATGTTGTCGGCGGACGCATCATCGGTGCTATGACCGGCAGCGCTGTAATGAACAAGGAGATAGCTGAATTCTTTTACGATATCGGAATATCTATTTATGACTGCTACGGTTTAACTGAAACAGCGCCGGGAGTGAGCATGAACAGCCCCCTGGGTTGGAAAATTGGCAGTGTTGGCAGGGTTATGGAAGGACAAAAAGTGATAATCGATAAATCTGTTTCAGAAGAAGGAGCCGATGATGGAGAAATAATTGTGTACGGGCCAAACGTTATGATAGGTTATCATAACAAACCGGAGGAAACAGCCAAAGTGATCATGCCTGACGGCGGCTTTCGCACTGGCGACCGGGGCAGGCTAGATAAAGATGGCTTTCTCTGGATTACGGGCAGGATCAAGGAACAGTACAAACTTACCAACGGTAAATATGTTTTCCCGGCAGCCATTGAAGAAGAAATGAAACTACTGCCAAAAGTGGCTAATGCCATGGTATACGGGTCGGGCAGGCCATATAATGTCTGCCTGGTTTATCCCGATTTTGAAATAGCAGCCCGCTGGGCAAGGGAAAATGGATTTCCCGAAAATCCTGATGCACTACTGGCCAACGAAGACTTCAAAGAAAGCATGATTGATGAGATTAAAGATCACCTTGAGCAGTCTTTTGGCAGGTATGAAATTCCAGAGCAATATTATTTTCTCAGGGAAGACTTCACGGTTGACAATAAAATGCTGACCCAAACAATGAAACTCAAGCGCAGGGCTGTGCTGGAAAATTACGCCGGCCAAATAGAGGCCATGTATTCATAAATTAGTCTCCGCGTGACGAAGGATTTTAGCGTGCAAGTGCGAAATTAGCTATAGCAAATACTAATATCATTCAATTGGAAACAGGTGACATTATGGGACAGGAGCAGGAAATAAATAACTTTTACTTCGAAACCCTGGTTCAAAACTCCCCGGATATGATCATTCATTATAATGATCAGCTTGAAGTCATCTTCTTTAACCACGAGGTAAAAAAAATACCGGGCGTGGAAAATGCCCTGATCCACGACAGGACAACCCCTGACCCTGCTGAAGCGCCTCCTAAAAGAGACATGCAGACAAACCTGAAAGATAGAAACTGGGCACTGCAAAAGTGCCTGGATACCGGTGAAAAACTGACCATCGATGAATATCTTTTCCAGGGTATTGATGCCAGGCATTACCACTTTTCGACAAGATTTTTTCCCGAGGTTGATACAGAAAGCGGAAAAATCAAATCAATCCTGGCTGTGTCAAAGAACATTACAGTTCGTAGGCACGATGAAAAAAGAGGAGCGATTATTCGTGAACTGCTTACCGGGATAGTGGACATGGTTGATTTAAAAGATGCCCTGCTTTTTTGTTTAGATAAAGCTTTGCTGGCCACAAATTTTGACAGCGGCGGTATCTATATCCGCGAAGGTGACAGAGGCCCCTTGAAACTTGCCGTGCATCGCGGCCTTTCACAGTCTTTCATTAAAAAGGTTTCACTAATCAAACCGGAAAGCCCGGCTATGAACCTGGTATTATCGGGCCAGCCGATATACGAAGAGTATTATAACTTAGGGGTTCCCATCGATGAGGCGCGAAGGAAGGAAGGTTTAAAAGCTATTGCGGTACTGCCTATTTTCCATTCCCAAAGATGCGTTGCCTGCCTGAACCTCGCCTCTCACACCACCACTGAAATAACTGAAGTGGACAGGGAAACTGTAGAAACCATTATCGCACAGATCGGCGGCTCAATTGCCCGGATCAGGGCAGAAGAAGCGCTGTGGGAAAGCAATGAGTTTATCGACAAGATCATGACTTCCCTGCCCGATGTGATAATATACATTTTCGACTTGACTAAAAAAAGAAACGTCTATGTCAGCAGCAGCATCGAAAGAGTTCTCGGCTACAGCGCCGATGAAATGCAATCCATGGGCACTAAGGTTTTAGATAAAACAATTCACCCGGATGACTTGCAGCCCTTCTATGATCACCTTGCGGAGCTGGAAAAGCTGGGTGAAAGGCATGTCAAACATTTTGAATACAGGATGAAGCACCGCGACGGACACTGGGTGTGGCTTGAAAACCGGGACACGGTTTTCAGTTATGACAAAACCGGAAAACCCCTGCAGACAATAGGTACAGTAGTCGAGATTCAAGGAAGAAAAGAAAGTAAATAATTATATCATTATTGGAGATTATGCCCTCTACCAACTTAAAGCGCGGGGATTAAGCCCCGCGCTTTTTACCTGGTGTCGGGAGAGGGACTTGAACCCTCATGGTGTTAACCACACGGCCCTCAACCGTGCGCGTCTGCCA
>SLQM01000004.1 GCA_007131435.1 Syntrophomonadaceae bacterium | reverse complement strand
CTTTTGCCGGGGTTGTGGATATAGAAATAGGAATCATTAGCCGGGATTTGGAAGTGGTAGCCGGCAGTGGATATTTTAAAAAAGAAGTAGGAGAAACATACGACGAAGGTTGTATGACTTACAGGATTATTAAAACGGAAGGCGATGAGTCTATCTTTGTCGAAAATACTTCGCATGCTGTGTGCTGTTCAGATTGTGACTACTCTGAACAGTGTGAAGTCCTTGCTTTTCTCATGCAGCCAATCTCGGTTCAGGGTCAAAAAATCGGAACAATATCCCTTTTAGCCCTAACAGAGCACCATCGCCGTAAATTAATTAATCACCACAGCAAGATGCAAAACTTCCTTAACAAACTGTGCAATATAATCGTTATATCTTTAAATGAAAAGAAGATGGAAGCCAGGGTAGCCAGCCTGATGAACCAATTCAAGGATGTTATTCACTCTATTTACGAGGGAGTTATAGCCATCAATACCAGCGGTAAAATTACAAATATTAACCGTGCAGCCGAAGGTATTCTTGGCCTGGAACCAGGAAGCCGAATGAATGAACATATAAACCGGCTATTCCCCGATTTTGAAGTTGGCCGGGTGATGAATATGAAGCCTGGATCAGGCAGTGACCAGTACTATGGCAACGAAATCAGTTATCTGGGGGAAGGCAATGAAAAGCTTAATCTTTTTTATAATATAACCCTGATGTATGAAGAAGATGAAGTTTCCGGGGCGGTTTTATCCTTCAGGAAAAGAGAAGAAGTTGAAGAGATGGCTAACCGGATTATTAAAGATACAAATAAAGGTACATTTTCCGGTATAATAGGCACCAGTTCTGAACTGACGGAGATAAAAAACAGGATGCAGCTGGTTGCAGCAACTGATTCAACTATCCTGATCCGTGGTGAAACAGGAACCGGTAAAAGTGTTTTTGCCCGGGCTATTCATGAAGAAAGCCCGAGAAAGGAAAGCCCATTTGTAGCGATCAGCTGCGCCGCTATACCCGCCCCGCTTCTTGAGTCAGAGCTTTTCGGTTACGAAGAAGGCGCTTTTACAGGGGCCCGCAAAGGCGGTAAGCCGGGTAAATTTGAGCTGGCTCATGGCGGGACTATTTTTCTTGATGAAATAGGTGATATGCCTCTTGATTTCCAGGTTAAACTTTTAAATGTTATCGAGAATAAAAACATTGCGCGCATTGGTGGTGTTTCTTTCCGCGATGTTGATGTCCGCATCATCACTGCAACCAACAGGGATTTGGAACAGCTAATCAGGGAGGGTAAATTCCGGGAAGATCTTTATTACAGGATTAATGTAATACCTTTTACCCTGCCTCTCTTAAGGGAAAGAAAAGATGATATCCTGCTGCTGATGCACCACTTTCTTGACTATTATGCCGTTCGGCTAAATAAGAAGTTTAGCGGTTTTAATGAAGAAGCTCGCGAGGCACTACTTGCTTATCCCTGGCCGGGTAATGTCAGGGAGCTTGAGAATGCCATTGAGTATGCGGTTAATATAGAGGTTGAAGCAAAGGTAACCAGGCAAAGTTTGCCTGAAAAAGTAACAAGAAACTTTAGTATTGGTGAATCAAGGCTTATTGAGGATCTTTCTTCTCTCGAAAAAAACGCTATTATGGCTGCGCTTAAAAAATATGGAGAGACAACATGGGGCAAAGAAAAAGCAGCTTCGGCCCTTGGTATTAGCAGGGCTACACTGTATCGCAAACTAAAATCAATAACTTCCGATGTTTCTTAATTTGAGAAATGATATCAAATTGAGAATTGCTTCTAAAAGCTTTTATATAAAGCAATAGCAATATTTTGAAACTTAAAACATCTCATATTGAGAAATAGCCTGGTTTTATATAAACTGGGCTATTCTATATTTAGCTTTAAATAGTGGGTATTGAAACCTCTAATGCAATAATCCTTTTTGTGGCACGAATATTGCTTTAAATAGTTGCAAAAGCCTTTTAACCGTTTAAAATAGCTGCCTTTATAAGGCATCCGAACGAACGCGCTAGACAATAAAGGGTTTATCTGAAAGGGGTGATTCATGAAAACAGGTTTAAGCTCTCTATGTTTTTTGTAACAAATATTTAGGAGGTTTAAATCTTGCAAAACGAAGGTAGTGTATATACAAAACCGACATTTTTAATCGCTTTCATTATTATGTTGCTCTTTGTTATTTTTGGTGTTGCTGCACCTGATACGCTTGGTGCAATATCCGGTATGCTTTTTGATGGGATGATAGAATATTTTGGTTGGTCTTTCATCCTCGGAGCAAGCATTTTCCTCATTCTGATTGTGTTCTTACTGCTCAGTCCGGTAGGCGAGATCAAGCTGGGCGAAGATGATGAAAAGCCTGCCTATGCCAACCTGCCCTGGTTTGCCATGCTGTTCAGCTGCGGAATGGGCATCGGTCTACTTTTCTGGGGTGTTTCAGAGCCTGTCTGGCATTACATATGGCCGCCTTACGGCGAAGCTTATACAGCAGAAGCAGTTCACATTGCAATGCGCTATTCTTTCTTCCACTGGGGTTTCCACCCCTGGGCAATTTATGCTGTTGTGGCCGGTTCCCTGGCATATTTTTCATATCGCAAGGGATTGCCAATGATGCTCAGTTCCTGCCTTGAGCCTATTTTAGGGCGCAAGGGCATTGAGGGTCCGATTGGTATAGCTGTTAACGTTATTGGTGTTTTTGCTACCCTTTTCGGGCTGGCAACTTCACTCGGTCTTGGAACAATGCAGCTTGCTGCAGGTTTGGAAAGCCTGTTTGGTATTCCAAGTGAACCACCTGTATGGGTGGCAATTGTCCTTGTTGTCGGCCTTGTTGCTCTGATTTCAACTTCAACAGGTATTGATCGCGGCATTAAGTACTTGAGCCAGGTCAATATCGTAGTTGCAGTTTTGCTCATGTTACTGGTCTTTATTGTTGGACCAACCCTGTTTATATTGAACATATTCACCCATTCCACTGGTGACTATATTCAGAATATCATCAGCATGTCTTTCCGCATTGACGCTTCCGGAGAAGGTACTGCCGGATGGGCCGGAGCCTGGACTATTTTCTACTGGGCCTGGTGGATAGCATGGGCGCCCTTTGTCGGCACTTTCATTGCCCGTATATCCCGCGGAAGAACTATCCGCAACTTTATTGTCGGTGTGATGCTGGTTCCAGTTTTTGTTAGCCTTGTGTGGTTTTCTGTTTTTGGTGGTTCAGCATTATATACTGAGCATTTTGCTGGTGGAGGCATTGAAGAATCTGTAGCAGCGGACTCTGCACTTGGATTCTTTGCCCTGCTCAGTCAGTTCCCTGCAGCTAATCTGCTAATAGTTATTGCCATGTTTTCTGTTGCTGTCTTTTTCATCACCTCATCTGACTCGGGTACATACGTTAATGGTATGTTAACCTCCGGAGGTGACCCAAACCCGGCTCTTGGCCTGCGTATTATCTGGGGTGCCCTTCAGATTGGCGCTGCCGGTGTGCTTCTGTTCTCAGGCGGTTTGAGTGCGCTGCAGACTGCTTCAATTGTTGGAGGATTTCCTTTCATGATTGTAATGCTGTTGATGCTTTACTGTTTCATGAAATCTCTATTTACCGAGATGCAGCAGGGGACATTACCTTTAGAAAAGAAACGGATTATGGATACCCTGGCAGAGCTAAAGGAAGGCAAGTAAAAGAGAATTTAGTTAATCAAGCAATATATTGGCTTCAATGGAGCGATGGCATAAAGCCGCCGGGTGCGGAGTAGCATCCGGCGGCAGTGTGCCGCTAATTAATATAGAGGTTACGGAGAAAGGAGTTGTTTTAAGTGGCAGATTTTGAAACTTTAGCAGGAGCCATTATTGAGTGTAATGCTGCGAAAGCGGGCGAGTTAACCCAGCAGATGGTGGATGAAGGAGCGAAGCCGTCGG
>SLQM01000206.1 GCA_007131435.1 Syntrophomonadaceae bacterium | reverse complement strand
TTTATACTTCTAATGTTGAATGCGGCCTACCTTGCCGGATCTACATGGCCCGCAGTGGCAGGCAGTCAACAATCTTTACAGTTCTGGATAACTGCGGTAACAGCATTTTCTCTAACCATAATCAGCTGCGCAAGCGGATACTTTACGGCCGTGAGAGAACACACCTATTACCGGTTTGCAGCACGCTTCGACCTGGGCATATTAATTTTCGTTACATTGTTGATAATAACCGGCATTCTAGCTGGTCCAACCAATCAACTTCTGCTGCAGGCAATAATCTTCTTCATTATCAGCTTACCGGCCCTTTTGATCACCCGCTATATAGATGCCAATAAAAAAGGCGCGGTTATTGCAGGAAAAGGGAATGTTACTGTTTTTCATTTTACGGTTATCATTATTACAGGAGGAATAACTGCCAGCCTTCTGCTCTACCCCTTATTGACAGCTGCTGCTGACACAGGTTACAGCTTGCTGGATCAGGCAGGAAGAACAGCTGTATCGCTTTTCAGTTCAGCTATACTTTTTATTTATAGCCTGCGAAGGCGTGTGCGAATAGATGATCCGCAGCAACAGGGGCAACCCCTGGAGCAGGATACACCAGGCCTGGCACCTCTGGGTGAGAGGGATATCAGCATCTTTGAACAAGTTTTTGCCCTGGGCAGCCTTTTGATCCTTTCACTAATTATACTCGCTGCTGCAGGATTTATAATAAAATATCTGTATATAAAATATGTGAAGGAAGATGGCAGATCAGATGAAGGGGAAACCATAAGCCTGGTTATATTTATCAAAAAAATATTTCACGACATCCTGCACACCATTAAAGCTCTTTTCCGCCAGGTTGGCTTTACACTCAATCGAAAAAAACGAATGACATACCTATCAGCCAGGGATGTTTTTTATCAATTCTTGCAGTGGGGCAAACGCAGCGGTCTTGACCGAAGGGATACTGAGACAGCTGCTGAATACACTAAGGCAATTTCACACTTATACCCGGGATGGAGAGAAGATTTTGATCAGATGCTGCAGATCTTTCATGATGAGATATACGGCGAACAGGTCCCGGATAAAAAACAGTTATTGATGGCAAAAAAAACGGTTAGAAAACTATACAGTCCCTTAATGTGGCCTCCGAGACTTCGAACCCGGCTCTCCACCAGGAAATAGCAGCTATTTATTATTCAACAATAGATGTTTTTATATCTGGCAGGGGATAACCTTTGTGAAGAACCTTCTTTTCAATAACCGGATTTTCGGCATCACCGTTAAAAAAGACTTCCAGCTCACTGTATTTTCCAGCCCTGTAAGCATGGCTGTGCCCATCATCAAAATAAAGGGTGCAGCGCCCTTCCCGGCCAGCATAGCATACAAGGGTAATTTCCTGGCCGGTATCATCAATATTAGCAGGCTGATTAACACTGTCGACCGGTAATATGGTTCCGGCCTTCACGTAGAGCGGCAGGTGGTCAAGCGGAGCCTCTACAGTGGTGTATGAGCCCCTTGGCCCGCTTTTAATCGCTTCACCTGTCCAGTAATCATACCAGGCCCCTTCAGGAAAGTAGACCATGCGGTATTCGGCCCCGGGACGGTAGACCGGGCAGACCATCAACCCTTCACCCAGCAGAAACTGATCGTAAATACTATAAACCTGGGGGTCAGCACCGTAATGATAAACAAGGGGCCTGATAGCAGGTGCCCCGGTCAGGCTGCTTTCTCTCATCAGGTTGTAATAATAGGTTGCCAGGCTGTAGCGCAGGCGGGTAAACTTACGCAATATACCCAGCACTTCCGGCCCGTATTCCCAGGGCTCCTGGCGGGCGGTGTTAACTTCGGTATGGTTCCTGAAATAGGGGTAGAAAGCGCCAAGCTGGGTCCAGCGAATAAGCATTTCGCCGCTGCAGTCCCCGCGATATCCTCCCACATCGGCACCGACAAAGGAAAAACCGCTAAGCCCCAGGTTTAAGAGCATGGGTATGCTGCCTTCAATATGCTCCCACAGGCTGGCATTATCCCCTGTCCAGAGGGCGCTGTAGCGCTGGCTGCCGGCAAATGCCGCCCTGGTTAAGACAAAGGCCCTCTTTTCGGGCTGCAGTTTTTCAAGGGAATCCCTGGTCGCCTTCGTCTGCAGCAGGCCGTATATGTTATGCACTTCCCTGTGGGGAACTGTAGCGCCTTGATCATTGATATGCTGTGCATCACCGGGCAGCGTTCCGCTCTCCAGGGTAAAGTTGGCCGGTTCGTTCATATCATTCCATACTGCATCAACCCCATGATCAAGAAGGTCCCGGTAAAATTCACCCCACCACTCCCGTACCTCACTGCGCAGGTAGTCGGGAAAAACAGCAGGTTTGGGCCAGACTTCGCCTTCATATATTTCTCCATCCGCTGTCTTAACAAAGTAGCCCTTCTCCAGGCCTTCTTCGTAAACCCTGTAGCCGGTTTCTGCTTTTATGCCGGGGTTAACAATTACAACAACGGCAAAACCCATAGTTTTTAACTTCGCAAGCAGGTGCTTAAAATCAGGGAAGCTATTCCTGTTAACTGTAAAAACCTTGTACCCTTCCGTATGGTCAATGTCCAGGTATAAAACATCGCAGGGCACTTTGTGGCGGCGCATCTTTTCTGCTATATCAAGCAGCTCTTCGCTGTTCATATAGCTGTAGCGGCTCTGGTGAAAACCTAAATATTTCTTATGCGGCATGGGGGGAGTTCCGGTCAAGTGGCCATAGGCCTGAACCACATCGGGAATCAAAGGCCCGTAAATGAAGTAATAATCAAGGTTGCCGCCATCGGCTTCAAAACTAATTACACCGGTATCTTTTTTGGCAAAATCAAACTTCGTCCTGTAAGTATTGTCAAAATAGATTCCGTACGCTTTTCCAGGGGCAGCGCCAATATAAAAGGGAATAGCGGTATGCATTTCTTCAACCAGGGGATGGTGGACAGGTTCATGAAACAGAACATCGCTGTTATAGTTTTCTGTTTTAACTCCCAGCTGGTTCAGCCAGGTATATTTTTCTCCATTGCCGTAGATTCCTGTTTCCCAGTCTCTTTTCTTTGCAACCCTTACCTGTCCCGGATCAACAGCAATGTCATCACTTAGCACAAAACCGGATGAATCTTCAATCCTGACCGTCAAAGACGGGATATTAACCGTAATTCTTAGCCGGGAGGTTGTAATAATATTTTCTTCTACCCGGGCGGCAAGATCAACCGCTTCAGCCTGGACAGCTATGCTCGGGGCAGGAGGGAGATAGTCCCGACTGTAGGCAAAGCGGACTATTCTGTCACTGTAGAAAAGAATATGCAGGTTTGTATCTTTGCCTTTCAGCAGGTAACCCTGGCCATTTTTTTCTATCATCAAAGCTTTTCCTTTCGACCCTGATGCTTGACTGCTTAAGAAAACTATTACAAGTTATCCAGTCCGGTTAAACTGCAAGGTCCGCTACTGCAATACTTCTTCCAAAATGATATCTGCAACAGAGGGATAGATATAATCGGCGGCCCCGACTCTTTCCTGCGGCCCGATACCGATAGTAGCCATTCCGGCAGCCTTTGCCGCCGCCACACCCGCTTCTGCATCCTCAACCACCAGGCACCTGGAAGGAGGGAGGTTCAATTTTTCCGCCACGTACAAAAAGAGATCGGGAGCAGGCTTGGTTTTTTCAACACTGCTGCCATCAGCTATTACTTCAAAATAGTGGGCAATACCCAACTGCTCAACCACGGCCGGTGCATTTTTACTGGCCGAGGCAAGGGCAAGCCTGAAGCTCATCTCTTTAAGTTTTTTTAAGAGACCGATCGCCCCGGGAAGTAAATCTTTCTCGCTTATTGTTTGAATAAAGTCCCTGTAATAACCGTTTTTGCGATCCATCATTTCCTGCATTTTTGCTTCAGGGACTGTGCTCCCTTTCAGGATCAGCTCCAGTGAAGCCCGGCGCGAGACCCCGCGCAGCTTTTCATTATCTTCACGGTTAAAACTAAATCC
>SLQM01000091.1 GCA_007131435.1 Syntrophomonadaceae bacterium | reverse complement strand
AACAAATAACCTCAATAGTGATATCAGGGGCAAAGGGGTGATGAGAGATTCAAAGGGGGAGGGGGCATATTTTAAGGCGCAGTAATTTCTGAATATTATATTATTACTTGCAGGAATTCTATAAGCCTGGTAGAAGTAAGAATTTAAAACAAATAGATTATTCGTAATTGACTCTTGCTTAAACTAACTATGAGATGGAGCACTTCACACAACTGTGAGAAGTTGAACCATCTTTTTATTAGTGCAATGGCTATTTTGAAGGTATGTGCAGTTTTTAAATCAGGGGCTATATTATATTCTTAGAAAGGAAGGATTTAAATGGCTGCTGTAACTTATGAGTTATATATTTATCTCCCGGATAGAAGGCCCCCGAGATGAAGAAATAGCCATCATTGATTTTTTATATATCAATATACATGTTTCAGCAGGTATAATACCTATCTAGCTGCAAGATATAGAAATTTATCTGTGCTGGTTTATTTAAAGGAGGCAGCTATGGATTATAGAGATCACTGCCCATATTGCATGGAAGAAAAAGGCGGCCGGGAAGTATGTCCCTCATGCGGCTATAGCGAACCCGAGAGCGAAGGGCCTTCTATTTTTCTGCCGCCCCGGACAGTGCTGGTTGAAAAGTACTTGATCGGCCGGGTCCTGGGCCAGGGCGGCTTCGGGATTACATACCTGGCCTGGGATATCAACCTGGATATCAAGATAGCTGTCAAGGAATTCTTTCCCCAGGGCCTGGTTTCTAGGGGGCCGACCAGCAGGGATGTAGTTACTTTCAGCGGAGAAGTGCGGACCCAATTTGATTTCGGTCTGGAGAGGTTCCTGCACGAAGCCAGGACCCTTGCCCGCTTTGCCGATCACCCCAACATTGTTACGGTTAGGGATTTTTTCCGGGAAAACGGTACTGCCTACATGGTCATGAACTATATAGAAGGCATAACCCTGGAAGATTACCTGAAGCTGGCGGGAGGCAAATTGAAATTTAAAGAAACCCTCGATATCATGATGCCCGTGCTCGATGCTTTAAAAGAAGTCCACCTGGCAGGCATCCTGCACCGCGATATCAGCCCGGATAACATCTTCATCGACAGTTCAGGACGCGTGGTCTTAATCGATTTCGGTGCGGCGCGCCAGGAAATGCAGCAGAAAAGCCGGGGGCTCTCGGTGGTTCTAAAAACCGGCTATGCCCCGGAAGAGCAGTACCGCACCCGAGGGGAGCAGGGTCCCTGGACCGATGTTTACGCTGCAGCGGCTACCATGTACCGGGCGATTACCGGCCAGGTGCCGCTTGAATCTATGGACCGCCTGGCTGAAGACGCCCTTATCCCGCCATCAGAACTGGGTGCAGATATCGAGCCTCACCAGGAGCAGGCTTTGCTTCAAGCCATGGCCCTCAGGGCCGGGGATCGTAACCGGACGATAGAAGAGTTCCAGCAGAACCTGCTGCAGGAAAAACCCATGAAAACTGAGGCAGAAGACCAAGAGGTGCCAGGAGAGACGGAAAAAACAGCAGTTGATGAACTGCCAGCAGAAAAGAAGCCTCAACTTGCTTCAGACAGGAGAGATGAAAAAGCAGCGAAGATGGAAAAATCAGCTGGGCCTGCCGAAATTCCTGAACAACTAACAGGTAGAAAGCCGCAAATTGAACAGCCGGAGCAGGAAAAAAAGAAAAAAACCGCCTTAATAGCGGCATCAATAATCGGCGCTGTCCTGCTGCTGTTTACCGGTATATATTTTATTAATGGTGGTTTTAATGGAGACGGGGCAATAATTCCAGATGTAAGTGTTGAGGAAATTGTAATTACCGTGGCTGCCGGTACCGAGGGGATGGAGTTAAAACTGACCCGGGACCTGGCAGAAATGTATACCGCTCAAAACGAAGGAGTCAGGGTTGAGGTGCTTGATACTCCCAAACTGGCTAGAGACCGCACGGGGCTGTACATGGAAATTTTTGAAGCAGGCAGTTCGGAGGTTGATGTTTTCCAGATCGATGTAGTCTCTTTCGGTGATCTGGCTGAACATCTTGTCGATCTCTATGAATACGGGGCAGATGCAGTGGCAGGTGATTATTTTCCGGCAATCATTGAAAACAATACCGTTGATGGCAGGCTGGTCGGCATTCCCTGGTTTACTGATGTCGGATTGCTCTACTACCGCACCGACCTGCTGGAGAAATATGATCTTTCCGTGCCGGAAACCTGGGATGATTTGAAAGAAGCAGCCCAAATTATCCAGGATGGCGAGCGAGCCGAAAATCCTAACTTCTGGGGTTTTGTCTGGCAGGGCATGGCCTATGAAGGGTTGACCTGTAATGCCCTGGAATGGATTGCCTCTAACGACGGAGGGACAATTATCAGCCCCGAAGGTGAAATTACTATTAACAACCCCAATGCTATCGAAATTGTGGATCAGGCTGCAGGCTGGGTCAACACCATTTCGCCTGATGGTATAACCAGAATGTACGAAGAAGAGGCGCGTGCATTCTGGCAGGCCGGTAATGCCGCGTTCATGCGTAACTGGCCCTATGCCTATTCATTAAGCCAGCAGCATGGCAGCTCGGTAAAGGGCCTTTTTGATGTATCGCCATTACCGTCAGGTAGAAGCGGGTCCGGGGCAGCAACCCTTGGAGGGTGGCATTTAGGGGTAAGCCTGTACAGCGAATACCCGGAGGTTGCTGCCGATGTGGCCCTGTTCATGGCCTCTTATGAAGGACAGAAGTACAGAGCAATTCGGGGAGGTTTTAACCCGACTATCATGGGCCTTTACCAAGACCCAGAAGTTTTGGAAGCGGCACCTTACTTTGGCAGCCTATATGATGCATTAATCAATGCCGTAGCCCGCCCTTCCACGATTACCGCACCGCATTACCCTGCTGTCTCGGAGCTGTTTTACAATGCTGTATATGATGTGCTGCTCCGTAGGGCAGCAGCTGCCGATGCTTTTTCTGAACTGGAAATAGAGCTGGCAAATCTAAATGATTTTGGCGAGGGAATACCTGAAAATTAGCACTCAGCGCTGATCAACCATATTGAATCTACAGGTACAAAAGCTGTATGCTGCTATCTTAACGAACTACCTTCCCAGGCCGAATTAATGGGATCTCCTTTTTATCCAAATTTATTTCCAAAGGATTTTGTAATCATGGTTAATCAAGGGGGCTGTGTTTAATATAGCAAATTTATGACAAAAAACTCCGGCCCTTGAAGGAATAATCTTATAACTAGAGAAATTTATATCTAACCTTACTATAAAGTGGCAAGCATGGTTATATTATCATTACCCATGGAAGTGTCCCTGGTGGATGGGTATTTTCCGGCACATCAAAAATAATCGAAAGGGGAAAGTGCAATATGTTTAAGAAAGAGGAATCGGGATTATCATCTGATAAGGTCAACACTGTTATTGGCAAAAACACAGAGTTTAATGGAATTATTAACAGTAAAGATGTTATTCGCATCGACGGGAAAGTGGAGGGAAATATCACAACCCAAAATAATGTCTTCGTTGGTGAGGACGGTCACGTCAACGCAGAAATTAAAGCAAAAAATATAACAGTTGCCGGCCATTTTGAAGGTACGCTTGAAGCAAGCGAGATATTTGAGATTAAAAGAACCGGTAAGGTTATTGGAACATTTATCGCTAAGTCCTACTTGGTTGAAGAAGGGGCTGTCATATCAGGCAATATAGACATGTTAGATAAAGAAAAACCAGGCAAAGCCCTTAAAGAAGTGGGAAAGAACTTTGATCCTGCCGGATCTGGATTAAAAGATACCGCTAAGCTATAAGAAGCTTTATTGATCTATCAAATGTGATGCGTTAAGGCGAAAATACAAAACCGGAAGCCCTGCAGTTTAATTAGCTGGCTTACATTTGGCATTCATATTTATTTATCCTGTAACCACATCACAAAGTATTTCTGCCCTGAAGATGCGATTTGCTTTATTATTAACAGCCTTTGATGACGCTACTATGAAATCTTCAAGGGCCGGGTCGGCTTT
>SLQM01000063.1 GCA_007131435.1 Syntrophomonadaceae bacterium | reverse complement strand
GCCGCTTGTTACATTTTCAAGGACTGTAGGATCATAGGCCTGCGACCCTTCATCTGCTGCGACAGAAAGTGCTTTAACACCATCTTCATCAGCATAGCCGATTGCGGCATATCCAATGCCACCGGCATCGCCAATTACTGCCTCAACAATATCGGATGTTCCGGCCATGTTGCGCTTTCTTTCAGAGTATTCGCCCTGGACAACCAGCTCCATGAAGAAAACATATGTCCCGGAAGTGCTCTGACGACCATAAAGGGTTATTTCCATGTTTTCCCCACCAACTTCAGACCAGTTGGTTATCTCACCGCGATAGATGGCCCCAATCTGGTCAACAGTTAGTTCATCAATCGGGTTACTATCGTTTACCAGCACAGCAACACCGTCCACGGCAAAACGTACGGCATATGCATCAACGCCCTGGTTTGCTTTAAGGTCTTCCAGCTCTGAATCTCTCATTGGACGGGAAGAGTTGGCAACATCAATGTCGCCGTCAATAAGTGAAGAGATACCGACACCGGATCCACCACCGGTAACGGCGATAGAAACATGCGGATTTTCATTCATGTATTCTTCTGCCAGCCTTGTCACAACGTTTACTTCCGAGTCAGAACCGCCCAGCATAATAGAAGCAGGCTCTTTAGCTTCTTCCTGTGCATCATCTTCAGCACCTGTTTCATTATTATCCGGGGTTTCAACCGGACCTGCTGCCTGCTGTCCGCCACAGCCTGATAAAAGCATAACTGCTGCCAGCAAAACGATCCCTGCTAAAGTCAACCACCTTTTCTGATTCATACTGATCCTCCTAGAGAATAATTTAACCGGAACCAGTATAAAACTTGAAAGTTAAATGTAAAGGAAAGCAAGGTAAAAAGAATGTTAAATCGAGGTTAAATCTTAAGTGTTGGAAAGTGGAAGTGTGAAAATGAAAGTTGTCCCTTCTCCTGCTTTACTCTCTAACCTGTAACAGGAATCATGGGCCTCCAGGATATGTTTGACAATGGAAAGGCCCAAACCTGTGCTGCCACTCTTGCGAGAACGGGACTTGTCAACCCGGTAGAATCGTTCAAATACATGAGGCAGGTCTTCCTCCGGAATACCAGGCCCGTTATCTTTAATTAAAACTTCCGCCTGGCGTTCATCAGCAGACATGACAATATCTATCTGTCCCTGTTTATAACCATGTTTAATACTGTTTTCTAAAACATTAACCAGTGCCTGCCTGAGCCATTCAGGGTTGCCGGAAACGCTAACATCTTGTCCAGGCAGATCCAGGCTAACTGTTGTCCCCATGCCTGCCCGGGCATCGTCAACCCTTTTTACTGCCTCCCTGATTAATATTGATAAATCCACCGGCTCTTTCTTTACAAACCCCTTTTCATTTTCTATCTGCGCTAAATCGAGCAGGTCGTCAAGCAGGCTGGAAAGCCTTTTTGTTTCCTTATCAATAACCTGCAGGAAATCAAAAAGTTGTTCACGGGTAAGATCTTCGTGAAGTATTGTTTCAGTGTAACCGCGCACAGTTGTCAGGGGAGTGCGCAGTTCATGGGAAACATTAGCAACAAAATCGCTACGCATCTTTTCAAGGGAGCGCAGTTCGGTTGTTTCGTGAAAGAGGATTAAACTGCCAATAACCTTTCGGTCAGTACCATATACTGGCAGAATATATGTATCTAAAACAGCTGCCCTGGGATAATAAAGATTTACCTCCATAACTCTTGCCTCACCGTCTTTGGAAACAGCTTTCAGGTTTTCGTTCAGGGCATAGTAGCGGATTGCCAGGTTAAATGGTTTGCCGATTACATTGTCACCAGTGAGATCAAACAGCTCTTCCGCCGCGGGATTAACTAGCTCAATGTTTAAGTCCCGGTCAGTAAGGATTATCCCACTGCTCATGGACGCCACTACAGTTTCAAGTTTGTTTTTTTGCCACAGGACCTGTTCAATCTTTTTATTAAGGGAAATTCCCATTTCTTTAATGTTCAGGGCCAGGGTAGCCAGTTCATCTTTTCCTTCAACTTGAAGATCCGGGGAAAAATCTCCTTCAGCAATAGAATGCGCAGCTCTGCTGATTGTACTGATCGGCCCCGTTATTCTCTCAGAAAAAGCAATCGCGGCTGCAAAAGCCAGCAGCGATGAAAGCAAAAGCGCGCCCAGGATAAAAACAACAAGATTGGTGACTGCATCCCTTATGGCTGCCAAAGGAATAGCAAGCCTTACTATCGCAGTTGCCTCACTGTAGTAATCATTAGCGCCGGCAGGGTAAACCGGTATGGCCAGGTAATACATTTCTTCGTCTAATGTGACACTGTACCTGGTAGCAATGCCCTTTTCCTTCTCCAGCGCTTCAATTACTTCCGGGCGATTAATATGATTTTCCATCAGGGAAGGATCCTGGTCGGAATCCGCAAGCACAGTCCCATCAACCCCGATAAGAGTTAACCTTACCCCCAGTTCGTTGCCCATACTTTTTACCAGCAGATCTATCTCTTCGTAAGCTGCATCACGCTCAAGCATTTCTAGGATCAGGGCAGAAGACAGGCGGGCCTGGTTATATAGATTGCCGCGAAGGGTTTGCATATAAAAGTAGTTTAAAAAGAAGATAAAAAATGCCCCCATCAGGATTACGATGACAGCTATCACAACCAGGTAGTATATGATCAGGCGACGGCGAATCCCTGTAAACAAATCAAACCCCTCCCCAGGTTGACAAGGGGACGTACCATTTGTCAACTAATTTGGAGATAGATAGTTAAACCTTGTAAACAATATAGATATTAAACACCTGAAAAAGTTGACAAATGGTACGTCCCCTTGTCAACCCCTGTCAACTTTGAACTTGTAGCCTACGCCCCTGACGGTTTCTATAAAGATCGGGTTGGCCGGATCCGGTTCAATCTTCTGGCGCAGGTAGCGAACATGAACATCGACTGTGCGGGTATCAACTTCGACTTCATAATTCCAAACTTTATCTAAAAGCATTTCCCTGGTCAGGACTTTGCCGGCATTGGCCATTAAAAGGTGAAGCAGCAAGAATTCTTTATGGGTAAGGACCCTTTCTTCATCTCTTACTACAACCCGGTGCTGTTCGGGGTAGAGGGTTATACCTCCCAAAGACAGGATCTCTTCAGTCTCCATAACTTTTGCAGGCTGCTGATGCTGTTCCAGGCGGCGCAGCATGGCCCTGATCCTGGCAACCAGTTCGCGGACGGAAAAAGGTTTAATCATATAGTCATCAGCCCCCAGTTCCAGGCCGAGGACCTTGTCAAATTCTTCATTACGTGCTGACAATATAAGAATGGGAACAGAAGCTGTTTGCTGATTACTGCGCAAACGACGGCAGACCTCCAGGCCGTCCATTTCAGGCAGCATAATATCAAGAACAATGAGGTCTGGCTTTTTTTCCTGTGCGAACTCCAGGGCTTCCCGTCCGTTTCCCCTGCTTGCGACAAGATATCCTTCTTTTTCAAGATGAAAAGACAGCAGCTTCACTATATCCTCTTCGTCTTCAACGATCAGGATTAAGCGCTGCTTAAGTTTTTCTTGATTTGTATTCATAGATTAATCTTAACACATATTAAAATATTTAAGGGCAACTACTTTTTCTATTTTAGTCTGCCTGAAAGCAGGCAAACTTATTATGATAGACCAGCAGCAATTTCAATTAATACGGTTTAGAACAGGGACATGCAATACCATTTCAAACCTGAGAATATTAACTTGTCACATGCCACATTAAGTGTTAATATGAAGCGGGATATAAATCGGAAGATTTTGTAAAATAAACCGTTTTCACAACATATTTACATGGAGGTGCTTTTATTGAGTAAGAAGATTGAAACAATGGACGGTAATACCGCTGCCGCTTACATTGCTTACGCCCTTAGCGATGTAGCAGCTATTTACCCCATTACCCCATCCTCACCGATGGCCGAGGTCTGTGACGAATGGGCCGCTTACGGCCGTAAGAATATTTTTGGCCAGACATTGCGCGTTGCTACCATGCAGT
>SLQM01000064.1 GCA_007131435.1 Syntrophomonadaceae bacterium | reverse complement strand
TTTGAGGCCTGGAAGGAAAGCAAACAAGCCCATTACCGTCAAACAATCATAAAATACCTGCTGCACCTGGCAGAATCGTACGAAAAAGAACGCCAACACCAGGATGCGTTGGAAACCGTCCAAAGGATCATAGCCATCGATCCAACGAACGAATCCGCTGTCTTGCTGCAAATGCGCCTGGCCGCCAGTTTAGGACAACAAGAACAAGCCATCCAGGCTTACCATAATTATCAAGAACGACTGCAGGAGTTCCCCGAGGCAACCCCCTCCGCGCTGATCACGGAATTCTACAACAACCTCAAAGTCCACATCCCCAACCAGGTATTGACTTCCTTGCCATCCAGCCAGACCCGTTTCTTTGGCAGGGAAGCTGAAACCCGCCAGCTGACTCTGTGGCTGAAGGACGCCGAATTGCGCTGGATCAATCTGGTTGGTCACAAGGGGATCGGCAAAACCCGTCTGGCCATCCACACGGCTGAAGCGATCGCCTCAGCGTTTAAAGACGGCATCCATTATTTCGATCTGCATGGGACAGATGCAGGCCAGGACGACGTGAGTATTGAAAACGTCAGCAAGCTGATCCTGTACAGCTTACGAGCCAAACTGTCCCTCGACAAGACCTATGTTTCCCAGTTGCATGATGCCCTGACCAACCGCGAGATGGTATTAATTCTTGACAATTTAGATACCCGTGAATGGCAGCTTAGTTTCACAACGGATTTACTCCTTTCAACTTCCAATATCAAGCTGCTGGTCATCTCCCGCCAACCGATAGATATCCCCGACCCGATGTTACTCGAGCTGAAGGGCCTGGCTTTCCCGACTCGTGAGGGCTCGCCCTCGGTCTACAACCCTGATTTCGTTGCCCATTACACCAGCCTGCAAATGTTTGAAGACCGGGCACAAAGGGTGCAGCCGGGATTCAGGATCAATCAGACCAACTTCCAGCAGGTCACGCACATTTGCCGGGTGGTGCAGGGTATGCCCCTGGGGATTGAGAACATCGCCTACCAGCTGGGAAACATTTCCCTGACCGAGATCATGGGTACTATCCTTGGAGACACTTCAAAAGACCCTGCCACACCCACCGCAGCAGCCCTGTCTAGAGAGATGCTGCCGGTGTTTGATTACATCTGGTCAAACCTGCCACCAAAATCACAAGAGATCGCCCTGGCTTCCGCACTGTTTAAAGGAAGCTTTACAAAGGACACCTTTAGCGGCATCACCCAGGAGCACACCGATTGGCTGATACCCCTGGTTGAATCCTCGCTGCTGCATATGAAGTTTTCCCCCCACTACCTGGCACAAGACTTTCTGAACCAGCAGCAGGAATACCTGCCGGAACGGTATGCAACCCAGTATTATGCTTTCTATCTTAATAAATTGATCGAGCTGGATCAGGAAATGGCTTTTGCTCGTTACCCGATCAACTTAATTAAAAGCGACCAGGCCAACATGATCCATGCTTGGGAGCTGGCACATCGCGGTGGCGATTTCCCCTTGCTGACCCATGCCTGCATGCCCCTGGCCAGGATGTTTGCTCAACTGGGGCTAGCGGCTGAGGGCTGCACCCTCCTGGAGAAAACCGCTGCATCGCTCGAAGAACTGCCCCGGCGCTCCGATCAAGAAACGCTGGCCCTGGGCAGCATCGCACTAGCCTATGCCCATTTGGCGGAAAAATGCGCCAACCGTGAGACCGCCCACGGGATGAGCGAAAAAGCTCACAACATCGCCCAAGAGCTGGGTCACACCGACCTGCTGGCAGGGGCATTGCAAAGTAAAGCTTCTCTCAGCTTACAGGCCGGAGACACCCTCGCAGCTGTGCGTTGTGCCTACGATGGGTTAACCGAGGCTGTCAAATCAAGGGACAAAGGTCTGGTGGCAGCTGGGATCATCGCCCTGGCGTCGGCTTACTGCAACGATCATCAATACCAGAAAGCCATGACTGCCTATAAAACCGCTCTTGATGAAAAGCTGGTCAGTGAAGATTCCCGCCATATGCAAGCGCTGTTGATCGGACTGAGTGCATGTCTTTCCAATCAGGGGCATTTCAACCGATCTCTGGCGACCAACCAGAAAGCACAACATCTCAACGAAAAGTTCACAGACCCCGTGGATGCAGGCCAGCTTACCTTTGGGCAGGGGGTGATTGACAAATTCCAAGGGCAGCTGGCGCCAGCCGTGCTAGCATTTTCTGAAGCACTGCCAGTGTTTTCAAGTTACAAGCGTCCTTTTCAACAAGCCCTAGCCTTGAGCAACCTGGGCATCCTGCGCTACTGGAAGGGCGAATATGAAGGCGCTCTGCAGCACCTCTATGCCGCCGAAGACATCGCCAGGGATCATAATCTGCACATCCTACCGGAAGTATTGGCTCTCAAAGCCCGTGTTTTGCAGGCAGTTGGTCAGCAAGAATCCGCCCGTGCCTGCTTGCAGGAAGCCTCCCGGCAATCCTCTGGAGTTAGAGATGAACAAGACCTACCCCCAACCATTTCTGCAGCTTGCATCCACCTGGCACTGTCAGAAGGGTCTTTTGATACTGCCCATAACCTGGCCCTCACACTGCTGCCATCGCTGAAAGACCTCAGCTTTGACAGCCTTGATGACCCCTTCAGCGTCTATCTATCGGTTTATAACGCCCTCAAAAACAGGGCCAGACCTGCCGCCAGGGAAGTCCTGGCATACGCCCAACAGATGTTCTCACGCCTCACTGAAAACGCAACCCCCGAGGCGACACAAGAAACTTTCCTGACCATCCCCCATCGCAGAGAACTCTCCCAAATCATCCAAAACCAGACCAGACTGTGAAGCCATCTTCCTTAACACCTGATTCGATTAGTGGTTGACTGGCAGGCAGGTGCTTTAGGCCATTATTTAATGGTAATTTTCACGAATAAAACCTTTCTATGCGCCGATGGTGCTTTTTAGAGCCAGATTATTAGATATTCACGGAGCTTTAACGCAGAAAATGCCTTCACAAGCGATTAAATAGTGATATTTGACTGGCTTTAGCGTATAATTTATTGAGTTATCCGTAAGTTTATGGTTTAGCGAATATGCGATGAAAAAACCGTTTCCAGCTATCCTTCTCTTTTTCTCAATTATCCTCTTGGGGCTATTACTGACGCCGCAACCTGTTTCCGCCCAATCTGTTGACGAACCCGGGCTGATTGTCCTATCCGCCAAGGAAGATTTACACGTGCTGGTCTTTGCCCACGATTTCCCACCCTTTTTAGAGATTCAGGTCAGCTTGCGTCCGTTGGCTGCAAGCGATGAAAATTCGGTCGATATCACCACGGTCAACACCAAGGAAACGGGTACCTTTTTCAAGGTCTTATACATACCCCCCGCGCTGGTCGGTGAAGGGCAAATCGAGATCAAGCTGGAAGGTATCAAAAACAACTATGCCGCTGTTGGTTCATTCAGCAATGAGACCTTTGACGACAATCAGGCCGCCGAGTCAGCCAGGGAAATCCTGCGCTTAGCCGAAGTCACAGCAGAGGAAGCACTGCCCAGTGTTGAAGAAGACGTGATTGTTGTAAAGGAAGCAGCCGTTGAAGAAACGCTTCCGCCAGCAGAAGAGGCGGTGATCAACGTAGAACCCGAACCAGTTCCTGTGCCAACGACAGAAGAAATCGCGTCCGAATGGCTTCAATCCGGGAGTGCCGATATTGAATGGGAAGACCCCGTGCCCTTTGTGTGGCCGGCAGAAAAGCGCTGGCTGAGCGGCTATAACTTTACAGCAGCCCACCCCGGCATTGACATTGCCGCCAGCGCAGACGACCTGATCTTTGCAGCTGCCAGCGGTAAGGTCATCAGGGTAAATCATTCCAATGTGTGGTACGGCAACATGGTCATGATTGAGCACTTGAACGGGTACCAGACGCTGTATGCCCATTTGAACACGATCCTGGTCGAGGTGGGCAGCTATGTATTCCAGGGGCAGCCGATCGGCCTGGCGGGCAGCACGGGGAATTCCACCGGTGTGCATCTTCATTTTGAGATTCGCTATCAAAATGAGTTCATCAACCCCTGGTTGTTTTTTGATAATTGATAG
>SLQM01000011.1 GCA_007131435.1 Syntrophomonadaceae bacterium | reverse complement strand
GTCGATGCCCCGGCATTTGAAAGGATACCGAACAGGCCTATTCCACCAACCCACAGCCCGAGGCCGAGGGTGATCCAGGAAACAAAGCCGTGATCTATGCTTTCCCACAGGATTACCAGGCCCAGGAACAAAAGAACAACCGGCCAAAAGGCAAGCCCCAGGTCATAAACACCGGTTACCTGGATTAAAACCAGCACACCAAGAACTAAGAATAATACTCCCCATACGCGACGCTTCATTATAATTACCTCTTTCCTGTTGGACCTGCAGCGTGCATTTCTCCGTGCTGCTAAATCCAGCTTAACAGTATAGGTCAGGGCAGTAAAGGAACCAGGGTTTGAAACCGCCATCGTCCCCAGGTATGATTTTATTAATAGACATCGATTTGATCCAGGGGCAGGAACCGCATGATAACCCTGCCCTGGATGTTTTCAACCGGAAGCGGGCCCACGTGCCTGCTGTCACTGCTCCTGTTACGATTATCTCCCATAATGAAGACATAACCCTCCGGAACCACTAGAGGTTCAAATTCATTTCTCATCTGCCCCATTACATATTCTTCTTCCAGCTTTTCACTGTTTCGATAGACGTAACCGCTGTTAAATTCTATACTGTCACCGGGCAGGCCAATTACCCTTTTAATCCATATATCTTCATTAACTCTTCCCAGAAACATTGATAATAGTGGGCTGTCAAGAAAACGGTTAACAATTGTCCTCTGCCCGTCCGGCCTGCTATCTATTATGACGATATCTCCATGATTCGGTTCAGTGTTAAATATATATGGAGTTAAAAATACCAAAACCCGGTTGCCCTGCCGATCAAAAGTGGGCTCCATTGATACATCATTCACATTATAGGTTTGGATGATGAAAACGGAAATAAGGAGGGCTAATGCGAGAATTGTTAGCAGCTGCTTCAGCCAGGATAAAACTTTTGCCGGTTTTTTTTCTTCTTCCATTACCGGATTCCCCCTCACACTGATTTGCTTCTATGATTATAGCATTTTATGATAAAATAGCAGGGGTCAATTTTTTAAAACACCCGCCAGCCTGAAATTAACCGGCTAAACCAGACTTAACAAATACAGAATTCTTTGGAGGATACTGCCATGCAAAAGCTCTTTTACCCGGAATCGATAGTAATTATCGGACTTTCTTCAAAGCCTACCAATATCCCAAGGCTCACCCTTGAAAACCTGCTGCGCTGGGGCTACCGCGGCAGAATTTTCGGGGTAAATGAGCGTAGTGACGATATCCATGTTGACGGAATTAGGATGTTTAAAAACATTGAAGACCTGCCGGAAGTGCCGGACCTGGCCTACTGCATGATACCAGCCCAGCTGATACCCGGCATGATGGAACGATGCGGAAAGTTTGGCATCAGGCGTATGGCTATACCCTCCGGCGGTTTTTCTGAATACAGTGAAGAGGGGCAAAAGCTTGCGAACAAGCTGCTTGCGACTGCCAGGAAATACGGAATCCGTTTTGTGGGCCCGAACAGTGTAACAGTTGCCAACACAGACAACGGGCTTTGCCTGCCGTTTGTTGCGCTGCACAAGGCACCAAAGGGAGAACTTTCAATTATTTCCCAGAGCGGCGGTGTCGCTCTGACCATGTTAAATTACCTCTTCGATGAAAAAATCGGCCTGGCTAAATTTGCCAGCATCGGTAACAAACTGGACCTTGATGAAGTTGATTTTTTGGAGTATTACGGTCAGGATCCCCAAACAAAAATTATCACCCTCTACCTGGAAAGCATAAACCGCGGCAGAAAATTTGTTGAAACAGCGAAAAAAATTGATAAACCGATTATTGTTTATAAGGCCAATACCACCTCGGCCGGTAAGAAGGCCGCCATGAGCCATACCGCCGCATTAAGCAGTGATGAAGAAATAATTAATTCAGCTTTTGAAGAAGCCGGTGTAATTCGCATCTCTAACTTTCTTGACTTTATTGAAGTTTCAAAGGCTTTCCTGCTGCCTCCGATGCGTGGAAGAAGGATCATGGTAATGAGCCCGGCTGGTGGTTTTGCCGTGTTGGGTGCAGATCTGTGCGAAAAAGCAGGCTTTGAGTTTGCTGATATGGGTGAGCAGTTTTATGACAGTTTAAAACAGTTCAGCAATGCCGGGGTAATTAATTTTTCCAACCCCCTGGATATGGGCGATATATATGATCCCAAACTTACTGCTCACGTATTATACTCAGTTATGCATTCAGACCAGGTTGACGGAGCTTTATACATCAGCCAGCGCCCGCAAATGCCCCAGGGTGAAAATATTTTTCAGAAAATGTTCTTAACCGACCTTTCCAAGGAAGCCTGGGGTTCAATTTTATCTGCCGGCAAGCCGCTTGGAATTTGCCTTTTCGGCCCAACCAGCATGATCCAGCAGGCCAAACGCTACGTGGAGTTTCCCATTTTCAACAGCCCCGAAGAAATGGTAACAGCCCTGAGCGTTCAAATGAAGTATCATGAAAAACGCAAGGAACTTAAAAAACAGCCTGCCATAAGCCCACCACAGGACATTGACTACAGCACCGCCAGGCGCTGGATGCAGGATAGACAGGGGGACTACGGGGAAGAAGCCCTGGAGCTCCTAGAAGCTTACGGGATAAAAGCCGCACCTTCCGGCATCGCAACCAATGAAGAAGAAGCAGTTGAGGTAGCAGAAAATATAGGTTATCCCGTTGTAATGAAAGTGATCTCACCTGATGCCCTGCATAAGACTGATGCCGGTGGAGTATTACTGGAATTAAAAAGTGCAGAAGCAGTAACTTCTGGCTTTTTCAAAATAAGGGAAAACCTGATGGTTTACAATAAAGAAGCCCTGTTTATGGGCGTAAGGATTCAAAAAATGGCGCCACAGGGTTACGATATGTTCGTTGGAGGCAGACAGGATCCTTCTTTCGGCCCGGTTGTTTTTTTCGGAATGGGAGGCATTTTAGTGGAAGCCTTCAAAGATGTGGCCAATGTTACCTGCCCGGCAAGGTTTGAAAGTGTGGGAAAAAGATTAAAGGGACTTACTTCTGCTGCAATACTTTCAGGGCTGCGCGGCCAGAGTGCCGGGGACTTTGATGCCTTTGTGGACTTAATCGTTCGCACATCGCACCTGTTAGCCGATTTCCCCGGCATCAAGGAGCTTGACATTAATCCTGTTCGGGTATTCCCCGAAGGTGAAGGGATAATGGCCCTTGACGCCAGGGTACGGATAGTTCTTTAACTGCGTTTGTGCCTGATGATGCCTGAGCAGGGTACAATTTCAACTCCCTGCTTTTCAATACCATCGAGAAGCAGGTTCATGCCCAGCGAGTCACTGGCAATATGGCCTGCAATTACAACGTTTATGTGATGCTTTTCAGCTTCTTTGCGATGCTTATCGGACATATGCATTCCCACAATTGTTCCTATCCCGGCCTGGGATAATTTTTCATAGGCATTCTCTGAACCACTGGTCCCACCAGTCATATCTACAAGCACTTTGCCGGCTCTGCGTTCCTTGCTGCCCTGGATAATATCAGGGCCGGCCCCTATCTTTGCAGCTTCGCTGTATTCAGGAACCTCTTTGAGCAGTTTAATAATATCTCCCAACGTGCGGGGCTCTTCGTTATCAAATAAATCCTGAAGGAAAGCGGTAACCTGGTTATCGGCTACCGTGTGGGCGCAAAGCATGGCGATGCCAAGAATTTTTGCCGCATCAATTGACCGGTTATGGTTAATAGGCATCAGGCCACGTTTGACTTCGCTGATCCGGGAAGCCATGATCGATTCAGCAACATTTATGGGCACCCCGTATCGAGCCATTATATCCTCCTGCAGGTGCATAACTTCATGCAGCGCTGCAAGGGCTTTCCCTTCAGGATGATGAGCCATGATCAGATCAACTGGTTTGCCTTTCTCAGCCAAACGGTCGGCAAGCATAACTTCTCCAACTTCAATATCAACCCCCACCATCATCCGCTTAACTTCACTTTGCGGATCCCCACAAAGAATCCTGGTATCCGTATAGGGATTTTTTAAAGTCTCAAGATCAAAATCTTTTTTTTCATCTTCTTTCAT
>SLQM01000036.1 GCA_007131435.1 Syntrophomonadaceae bacterium | reverse complement strand
CTTGGGGATTATTGTTTTTGCCCTTTCATCCCCACCGGGTAAAAAGAAGCGGGCAATTACTCTTTTCGAGTCTGGATAAAATCTTATATCTTTACGTTCTACATTAATTGCCAAGTATTTTGCCTCCCCGGTAACCTGCACACTGCTATATTATATACAATTATTTTTATTCTTGCACGTTTTTTTATTTTAATAACATGTCAAACTTCGCAGCCTATTCATTACTGCTTCCTGCGCAGGATTGCGCCCCTGCTAATTGTAACTGGCCTGGCACCTGAGCTCGCTATACAGACATAATAACTATTATGGGCCGCATCAAGTGTTTTACCGGTTTCACAGTCAGTAATCAGGCCTACCTTGAACCTAATAACATTTTGATGTTTTGGATCCAGGATTTCCAAATTATCTCCCATGTCAAACCGATTGCGAACCATTACTTTAAGTTCTAATCCATCCGCGCTGCACTCATCTACCTTGCCGACAAAATCATAGCCCCTGATATATGCTGCATCGGCTATAAATTCTGTTTCATCTTTTTTTTCAGGAAGATAAAAGCCTGTAGTATATGGCCTATGTGATACTTTTTCAAGTTCTTCAAGCCACAGCTGATCATAAACATAAGGGGTGCCTTCTTTAACTGACCTGTAATACCTGTCCAGCGCGGCCCTGTAAATCCTGGTTACCGCTGCCACGTAGTAAGCAGTTTTCATTCTTCCCTCAATCTTTAAGCTGTCAACCCCTGCCCTGGCCAGGAGCGGGATATGCTCTATCATGCAAAGGTCCCTTGAGTTCAAGATAAAAGTACCTCGCCCATCCTCATTAATTGTCAACTCTTCGGTCCGGCTAATTTCCCTGATCCTGTATTCCCAACGGCAGGGCTGCGTGCAGCTTCCGCGGTTGGCAGAACGATCATTAAGTACTTTTGACAAAAGACAGCGCCCTGAATAGGCAATACACATCGCCCCGTGGATAAAAACTTCCAGTTCCATATCCGGGTTTGTTTTTTTAATCGCACCGATTTGAGCCAGGCTTAGCTCCCTGGCCAGCACTATCCGGTCAACACCCTGCTCTTTCCAAAAACGAACACTCTCACTGTTAGTGGTGTTCGCCTGGGTACTTAAATGGATTTTAAATCCAGGGTAATGACGTTTCGCATGCAGAATCATGCCCGGGTCTGAAACAATAATGGCATCAATACCTATCTCCATCGCTTGTTCCAGGTAAGAAGCCATTTCATCGAAATCTTCATCAAATGGGATAATATTCATAGCCAGGTAAACCCGGCATTCATGGCTGTGGGCAAATTCTATCCCACTTTTTAGCTGATCAAGAGTGAAAGATGCTTCTTCAGCGCGCAGTGAAAAAGGGCCGGCGCCACAGTAAACAGCATCTGCTCCAAACATAGCTGCCGTTTTCAGCTTTTCCAGGTTTCCTGCAGGCGCTAATAGTTCCATACCCGAATTATACCCTATTTTTTGTAAATAACAAAACCGCACCGTGATTTATAGTATAATGATCTATATTAAAAATTATTTAATCCTATTATCTTAAACGAAAGTGGTGCATAGATATGAAAATAGCCAAACTTATATCTGCAATTGGAGTTATAGCCATGACTGCCGTGATACTAAACGGCTTTATTAACGGAAGTTTCAGTGAAGATGGGGCAGAACTGCTGGCCAATCCCTGGGGTATAGTCTCCCTTGTTGATCTTTACGTGGGATTCATCCTTTTTTCTATGTGGATTGCTTTCCGGGAAGCCAGCCTGGCGCTAACCATTACCTGGATTATCCTGATGATGGTCTTCGGTTTTTTTACCGGGGCACTTTATGTATTGATAGCGCTTTATAAAAGTAATGGCGACTGGGCTTTATTCTTTCTCGGGGACCGCAAAGCCAGGTATGTATCCTAAAACTAAAAGACAATCTGAACCATAGGAGATTAAGATTTTGAATAACAAGGTAAAAGAGCTATTGGAAGAACTGAAAACTGTTACATCTGGCAAGACATTCGACGCCCTGCTGCCACCGCTGGTTTTTGTAGTGATAAACAGCATATTTAACTTGAATATTGCCGTTGCATCGGCCCTGGGACTGGCTTTAATTTTTTGTGTTATCCGCCTACTTCGCAGACAGGCCTGGCAGTATGCCCTAGGCGGCCTGCTTGGCGTTTCGCTGGCATCAGGCCTGGCTTACCTTACCCGCAGCGCAGTCAGTTATTTTATTCCGGCTATTATCAGCAGTGGCCTGCTGCTGGTGTTGGCACTGGGCAGCATCCTGGTTAAAAAACCGCTTGCGGCCTGGGCCAGTCATCTTACCCGGGGATGGCCCCTGGAATGGTTCTGGCGCAAAGATATCAAGCCGGCATACCTTGAAGTTACCTGGTTCTGGGCTGCGCTGATAGCGATGAGGTTAGTTGCACAGTTAATACTCTTTCAATCTGGTGACGCTGCAAGATTAGCCTGGATCAATACCCTCTTAGGTTGGCCGGTTATATTTGTTGTTTTAATCATAACTTACATCTATGGCATTTGGAGACTGCGGCGCCTTGGAGGCCCGGGAGTTGATGAATTTCAGGCAGGAAAGGAACCCCCATGGGAGGGGCAAAAACGGGGTTTTTAATCCTCCAGGCACTTAGTTTTCAAATGATACAATAACCCTCAACGCATAGCGCATGATTAAGACAACATCTTTTACATCAACAACACCGTCACTGTTTACGTCGGCGGCTTCTAGCTGGGCTTCGCTAAATTCTCTTGTGTTTAAAACATACTGCATGGCCATTGTAACATCACGGATGTCAACTTCACCATCACCATTAATATCGCCTTTTTCCTGGGCAGGTTCATTTGGTAAGCCTGGTTCTTCCGCATCACCTGAACCAGGATCCTGATCATTATCATCGCCTGAATCGTGATCATCACCAGGGTCTGAACCGCTACCAGGCTCAGGATCGGGTTCAAAACCTGGATCGGGCAGCGGTTCCTCAACCGGGTCAGGACCAGTAACTGGATCGGGGTCAGGTTCAGGCTCAGGCCTGGGAACAGGTTTTAGCTCACCATTTTTTACTGCTTCCAGGTATTTTTCTGCTAACCAGCCTTTTTTGATCTCACCATCAAAATCTACTGCAGCATACCACCAGTAATAATAGTTGTTTACATCCCCGGGGCGGGATGAATATATACCGTTACTAATATGTTTTTCAATCCTTGCTGTTGCCCCCTTCGGCAGAAGAATTGGCGTTACATCCACCCCTTCCAGGCGGAAATTCAAGCTATTTGCTGTAACCTGGACAATACCGCCAACGGGAAACTTGTTAGATTTATCACGGTTTTTAGGAACAGTGATAAAAGCGGTTGGCCAGATGCTGTCATGCGGATTAATAAGGCGGGTATGATAGGGCCTGGCGCTAATGCTTGAGTCGGAAACAAGAATTGATCCATCATCCATTACCATTTCGACAACCCCAACATGCCCTAATCTGCTGTTAAAAAACACGTATCTATCCCAGTATGCAATGGAATGAACAACCGGTCTGTCAACTACCTCTGCTCCCCTGGTGGCAGAATTTGCCCAACTGTATGCGTGATAGCGCATACTGTCAAGGGCATACTTGCAGTAACCTAACTGCATCATTCGCCCGTGGGCAAACCACGTACAATTATTACCTTTAAGGGGAAATGGATTGAGGACTGTATATTCGGGAAGACCGGGCCACTTATCAAATTCTTCACGGGTAAGCACAGTGCGCTCTTCTGAGGCTTGAACAGGAAAAACTGCAGCGAAGATAAAAGTAAAGATACAGATTATAAGAGATGTCCTGAAAACCTTAACCACCAGGATTCACACCTTTTCTCCCTGTCGTAAAACTTCTCTCTTTCGCGCAGAATTAACCTGCAGTAAATATTTATATCATTATACATAATTTTATAATAAATTGCACGGAAAAATGTAATGAGCACCTTAAGCTGCTTTTTTTAAGCTTTCTTAAAGTGCTCATTAGCCAGGAGGTGATTCCCGATTATTAAACCTGGTCCTGTCACTGTTTTTACTTTCACCGGCCG
>SLQM01000061.1 GCA_007131435.1 Syntrophomonadaceae bacterium | reverse complement strand
CCCCTGCCTTGCTTCAATGCAATTTGAACAGACCGATAATGGTGTTGACACAATCATGCACACATCGGGAAGGGTTTTCAACGAAGCAATGGAAAAAGCGCTGCCGCAGGAAGATTAAAAAGGGTGAGGTTCCAAATGATCAGCAGGGTAGATAGCAGACGTATTTACAAGTTAAATGAGCGGCCGTTAAAAGACGGCCCCGTAGTCTACTGGATGAGCCGTGACCAGCGTATTTCAGATAACTGGGCCCTTCTTCACGCCCAGGACCTGGCTTTAAATGCAAAAAGCCCCCTGGTGGTGCTGTTCTGCCTGGTTCCCAAATTTCTTGACGCAACCCTCCACCACTACCGCTTCATGATCGATGGGCTGGTTGAACTGGAAGAAGAGCTAAGAAGCCATAATATTGGCTTTAAGGTATTAACCGGCAACCCGGAGGATGAAATCCCTAACTATTGCTGGGAAAACAATACTGGCGCCCTGGTCACCGATTTTTCTCCCCTGCGGATCAAAAGAAAATGGGATAATGCCCTCTCGTCAAGGCTGGATATTGCTTTCATGGAAGTTGACACCCATAACGTAGTTCCCTGCCGGGCAGCCTCACCGAAGCAGGAATACGCAGCTTACACCATCCGCCCGAAAATTCATAAACTGCTGCCGGGATTCCTAACCGAAATTCCCCGGTTAAAAAAACATCCCTACAAAACCGACACAGAATTGCCCGCTGTTGACTGGGGAAAAGCTGAAAAGAGCTTAAAAGTAGATAGCAATTCCCCGGGCGCAGATATTTTTGAGACCGGCGAAAAGGCGGCAAAAAAAAGACTGGATTTTTTCCTGCAAGAAAAGCTTGCTTTCTACGATAAAGACCGTAACGACCCCACAAAGGAAGGGCAGTCTAACCTTTCACCCTACCTTCATTTCGGCCAGATCAGCGCCCAGCGTATCGCCCTGGAGGTTAACAAAACAGGCTTGCCGGAAGAAGCAAGAGAACCTTTCCTGGAAGAGTTGATCGTACGCAAGGAGCTTTCCGACAATTTTTGCTTCTATAATCCGCATTACGATTCCGAGAAGAGCTTTCCCCGCTGGGCAAAGGAAAGCCATGATGAGCACCGTAATGATAAACGGGAACATATCTACCCGCTGGAAACCTTTGAAAATGCCGAAACACATGATCAACTCTGGAACGCAGCCCAGGCTGAAATGGTTGTCAAGGGAAAGATGCACGGTTACATGCGCATGTACTGGGCTAAAAAAATCCTGGAATGGACAGAATCACCGGCAGCCGCAATGGAGATAGCCATTTATTTAAACGACAGGTATTCACTTGACGGGCGCGATCCCAACGGCTATGCCGGTATCGCCTGGAGCATTGGCGGGGTGCACGACAGGGCCTGGTTTAACCGCCCCATTTTCGGTAAAATCCGCTACATGAGTTATAGCGGCAGTAAATCAAAATTCAATGTTCAGCAGTATATAGAAAACAATCATTCTTCGCACCGATAATTTTTTACTCAATACCTGTCCTAATTTGCATCGATCCAATATTTTTGGTATGATTTTATAGACAATGATTCGTAACTGTTTTCTACAAAAATTTAATCCCCATTAAATCTTCACCTATTTGTAGTTTTGCAGTTGCTGATTAAATAAAAGTCGGCACTACTTTTATTTGCTATTTAAATAGTGCTAACTGACAAATTAAGGAAGTGTTATTTATCTGTGGTATAGCAGGAATATGGAATGGCTCAAACCAGGATGATATTAATTTTATGTTAGATAATATGGTACATCGCGGCCCGGATGCCTCAGGCAATATGGTTTTCAAAGATGCCCCGGGAATATTCGGTCACCGTCGTTTGAGTATTATGGATCCCGAAGGCGGAGATCAGCCAATATCAAACGAAGACAACACAATGTCAATAATTGCTAATGGCGAAATATATAATTTCCCCCAACTCTCCAAGTCCCTGAAGGAAAATCATGACCTTAAAACAACCAGTGACACTGAAGCAGTATTGCATTTTTATGAAGAAGCAGGTGAAAAGTTGGTTGAAAGTTTAGAGGGAATGTATGCCTTTGCCATAGCCGATGGCGAAAACCTTTTTATAGCAAGAGATCCAGTTGGTATAAAACCGCTATATTATGCAGATACCGAAAATGGATTTTACTTCGCCTCAGAATTGAAACCTCTTGCATCAATATCAGATGACATTCATGAATTTCCACCTGGCACTTATTATCACAGCAAAAGGGGATTTAAGAAATTCTATAATTTGCCCCGGAAAGAAATAAATGAAAAACCTGTTGAAGATAATATAAAAATACTGCGCCAAACTCTCGAAAAAGTTGTTGAGTCACACCTTATGAGCGATGTTCCCCTTGGTGTTTTTCTTTCCGGCGGGCTTGACAGCAGTATTACAACAGCTCTTTCAAGAAAAATAATCGGCAAACCGATCCACTCCTTTTCAGTGGGAATAGATAACAGCCCAGATCTTGAAGCTGCCAGGATGCTATCACTGAGGCTGGATACAATACACCATGAATATTTAATTACAGTCGATGAAGTAATGAAAAAGCTGCCGGAAATAATCTACTACCTGGAATCCTTTGACCAGGACCTTGTACGCAGCGCGATCCCGACTTATTTTACAGCAAGGATGGCCAGTGAAAATGTTAAAGTAGTTCTTAGCGGGGAAGGCGCTGATGAGCTTTTCGCAGGATATAGCTATTATAAAGATTTAGAGGTTGACGATGAAATAATGCAGGATGAGCTGCGCCGTTCTGTTTCTACCCTGCACAATGTGAACCTGCAGCGAGTCGACCGCCTGACAATGGCCCACTCAATAGAGGCCAGGGTTCCTTTCCTGGATCGGGAAACCATTGATATCAGCCTTCAGATTCCGGCTAGATATAAACTGTACGGAAAACCTCCTGTAGAAAAATGGATCCTGAGAAAAGCAGTGGAAGATTTACTGCCTGAAGAGATAACCTGGCGTAAAAAAGAACAGTTCGATGAAGGAAGCGGCATCGTAGATTTTATAGAAGAAGAAATAGAATCCAGGTTCAGCAATTCTGAAGCTGAAAGGCACCGTAAAGAATTCCCTGCCGTTAATTTACGCTCTACCGAAGAGTGTTACTATCACAAGATATTTATGGATGTGTTCGATCATCCGGAAACGATCATGAAGAACGTGGGCCGCTGGGCTGAAAGGCCCAGCTATAAATAGCTTATTAATCATATATGATTTATTGCCACATTATGCAAACCCTAATGCTATCGAAGGCAGTTAGTCAATTTTCTCGATATAATGAATACAATCATCAGGATGCTGCATGTTTCGATAGAAACTCTGGAAGTCGATCCTGTAGTTGAAATCATCCTGTTCCTTGTCGCGCTGCCCCTTTATATCAAGGTTCCTGATAATTAAAAGCTCTTCATTAATGTTTGAGGCCTGAAGCAGTTTCATCCCGGAAGGGGCCCACACTCCACTGCCGCCCCAGTAATATTCGCCGCTTTTAGGGTGCAGCCCCACCCAGTTGGCCCCCAGGCTCCATACCTGGTTGTACGCTGCCTTTGAAGCGTTCATCAAGTCCCACAAAAAACCGTAATAATGGTCAGTGCGGGTATTCATATGGGAATACTCTCGCACCGCCTCGGAATGCCAGGCTGCCGGGGTAACGATGGCATCGACCTCGTCAACAATGGCATATTGGCGCGAAAGTTCGACGAAACAGAGATCATAACAGATCAGGAAACCAAAACGCCCCCACTTTGTGTCAATACTAAGGCGTTTATCAGTGCCCTGTTGAAAAAATTGCCTTTCGCTGGGAATTAGAAATACCTTTGCGTATATGTAATCTTCCTGCATGTAGTCAATGCCCTGGTTAAGGATAAAGGCGCAGTTGTAGAGTTTATCATCCCTGATACGGGTATTGCCATAAATAATATATTCCAGGCCCCCTTCACCTTCTGTCAGGCTGTCCTTAGTGTGGTCAAGCCATTTTTTGATCCTTGTATTCTCGCCTTCCAGAAGCAGATCTTTCACTTCTTCAGGATCTTGTGACTTCCATACATAACCGGTAACACTGAGTTCTGGGAAAATAAGGATATTGACTT